>JAIRXI010000330.1 GCA_031268395.1 Tannerella sp.
CTGTTACAGCCTGTCGATCACTCTTTCCAGATGAACGGCACGCGATCCTTTGATAAGGACGTGATAGCCTTGCCACGGATTGCGGGCCAGATAGCCGGCCAGCGCTTCCACATCCGGAAAACAGGGATAGCGCGAGGAGGCAACGGTAGCAAACTGTTTGCCGCAAAGAATGGTCTGCTCGAAATCGAAGGTTTGCAGCTGCGCTACTACTGCTTCATGAAAAGCCGGACTGTCTGCGCCCAGTTCATGCATGTCTCCCAGGATCACCGCTTTCGGACGTGCCGGCAGGGCGGCGAAATTCGTCAGCGCCGCCTGCATGCTGCTGGGGTTGGCATTGTAGGCGTCGATGATCAACCCGTTGCGGGCCGTCTTTTTCCATTGCGACCGGTGAGAGGCCGGCTTGCAGGCGGCAATGGCCGCATTGATGGACTCGGGCGGGATGCCGAAATAGCGTCCCGCAGCCACCGCTGCCAGTACGTTCCACAGGTTGTAGTCGCCGGCCAGATGCGTGTCGACCGTATGACCGACTCCCTGCTGCATCCACCGGAAACGGAGAAACGGATGACCGTCCGTTACTTCCCCCGCCACATACGCATCGCAGCCAGCGCCATATGTGATCTGTTCGAGGCCGTGGGCGATGGCCTGCAGGTGTGGATTTTCCCTGTGGATGAATATCCTGCCGTTCGTTTCGCGCAGAAAATCATACAGTTCTCCCTTGGCGCGGACGACTCCCTCCAGCGAACCGAACCCTTCCAGGTGTGCACAGCCGACATTGGTGATCAGCCCGTAGTCCGGCCGGACAATCTGTGCCAGCTCCCGTATTTCGCCGGGATGGTTCGCACCCATTTCCACCACGCCCATTTCGTGTTCGCGCGTCAGGCGAAGCAGCGTAAGCGGTACGCCAATGTGGTTGTTGAGGTTTCCCTGCGTGGACAATACGCTGTATTTGACGGACAGGACGGCGGCAAGCAACTCCTTGGTGGTTGTTTTTCCGTTCGTTCCGGTGACGGCGATGACGGGAAGTGCCAGCGTCTCGCGGTGCAGGCGGGCGAGTTGTTGCAGCGTGGACAGGACGTTGTCCGTAAGGAGCATCCGGTCATCGGTTTTCGCTTTCGGGTCGTCGACAACGGCGTAGGCGCAACCGGCCTGCAGGGCTTTCCCGGCAAAGCGGTTCCCGTCGAACGAGTCTCCCTTCAGCGCAAAAAAGATGGATCCCGCGGGGCATGTCCGGCTGTCGGTCGTGACGGCCGGATGCTGCAAATACAGTGGATACAAGTCGGAAACGCCTGTCATACTTTCGCCGCAAACGCCTCCTCTTCAGAGCAGTTTCAGTTCTTTCAGGAGGCCGGGGAGGCTCTGTTCAAAGTTGACGCCGAAACGGACATCGGTCCGGGCGTCGAACGAGCGACGGATGGAAGCGACGGTAAAGTCGACGGCAATCCGTGCCGCATCCGGCAGGGCGAACCCGTTGAGCAGGGCGGCCAGCAGGGCGCTGCCGAACACGTCGCCCGTCCCGTGGTAATAGCCCGGTACCCTGTCGGCCAGCAGGCAGGCGACCTCGCCCGTCGCCCGGTCGTATGTCGCGGCGCCAAGCTGGCTGCTGTCCGAAAAGACGCCCGTCAGCACGATCCTGCCCGGCCCGATGTCGCTCAGCCTCTTCAGCAGGTCGCGGACAAAATCCCCGGCGTATGGCCCGTCCACATACGGCACGCCTGCCAGCAGACAGGCTTCGGTGATGTTCGGTATGATGATGTCTGCCTTCCGGCACAGTTCCCTCATGGACAGGGCAAAATCGGGGGTGAATATTTTGTACAGTTCCCCGTTGTCTGCCATGACCGGATCAATCAGGATCAGATTCTCCGGCGTCTTGAATCCGTCAAAAAACGTTCCCAGTATTTCGATTTGCTCGAAAGAACCCAGGAAACCGGAGTAGAGAGCGTCGAACGGGATGTCCAGCGATTTCCAGTGTTTGATGAAAGGGCGGAGGTCTTCGGTCAGATCTCGGTAGGTAAATCCGGTAAAACCGCCTGTATGGGTGGACAGTACGGCGGTGGGGATGACAGATGTCTCAATTCCGGCGGCGGACAGAATCGGCAGCGCCACCGTCAGCGAACATTTTCCGAAACCGGAAATGTCATGAATTGCAGCTATTCTTTTTTGTTTGTTCATATACCTGGTTTTTTAATGCAGGACAAAGATAATACAAAATTGGTATTTTCTCCGTGCAAAGGGTGACGGATTTCAGGGAATGACTGTATTTCAGTCTGCTGATTTCAGTGGCGGTCAACCTTGACGGACCGCCCGCGGACAGGAAGGGGAGAGCGAAGGGGATTTCGTCGACGGCTCACTCACAACTCTCAACTGTTCATGCGGTTATTCTCTCCCAAAACAGGACGGAATCGATTTTTTGTTTTTTATCCACACCATTTGTTATAGCTTTTTTTTCTACCTTTGCAGGGTAAAACTGAAAAGAATAATGAAACTGAAAAGAATTTATATGACAGGAATAGCCATGTGCAGCTGCCTGTTGGGACATGCGCAGGAAGCGCGTGTGGAGCAATCCGTATGGGGCATCCAGGCCGGATTGTTGAGTGTGTGGGGGTATAACGAATCACGTCTCGCCGATGCCGTGGCGCTCCGGAGCGAGGCCGGGCTGGTGAGCAGTTTTTTGTACTCCAATTCCAGTATTTTCGGCAGCACTTGCCGTTATGCGGTCGCACCGGAACTGGCTGTCGAACCCCGCTGGTATTATAATCTGGCTAAACGTCAGGTCAGAGGCAGGCGAACGGCGCACAACTCGGCCAACTACTTCTCGCTCCGCACTTCCTTCAATCCGAAATGGCTGCTTGTCAGCGACCCTGATACTCGTCCGGCGAATGGACTGACCGTCAGTCCCATGTGGGGCATACGGAGGCATTACGGCACGCATTTCAGTCTTGAGGCCGGCCTCGGCGCCGCCTACCGGCATATCTTTGGCGAAAAGGGGGGTGTGTGGAGCAGGGATAAATTCGTGCTCCGCGCGCATTTTTGCATCGGGTATACTTTTTGACATTTTTCCGCAACAAAAAGAAGCGCATCTCCCGGGAGATGCGCTT
>JAIRXI010000362.1 GCA_031268395.1 Tannerella sp.
ACACTCATAAACGAAATGCACCAATCTGTCTATATTTGTCTATCCCAGATTTTCTGTAGACAGTTATATTTTATAAACCACTTATTTTCTGCGATTTAATGTTTTTTTGTCGGGATGACAGGATTTGAACCTGCGACCACACGCCCCCCAGACGCGTACTCTACCGGGCTGAGCTACATCCCGCTTTTATTTTCAGCGGGGCAAAGGTATGAAATTAATCGCTAATGCACAATGCCGTGCCGGTTTTTTTGTCACAGGCTGGCATCCCGGTAGAAATCAAACGACTCAAAGACGGTCTCTTTCCCGGCAGTGCAGTTGATGCGCACCTCGCCGATGCCGGCCAGCAGGGCGAAGAGGATTTGTCCGTTTTCATTTTTCTTGTCATGCTGCATCCGTTCATAAAGTGTTTCGTAATCATCGCAGCCGAAGACGAACGGAGCATAGTATTCTCTGATAAACCGGATGGTCTGGCGCATCGCATCCGCAGGAAAACCGCACCGCTTGTGCGAAAGATACAGTTCGCAGACCAGGCCGGCAGCCACGGCGTGACCGTGCGCAACGGGATGCGGCCGCTCGAACGACAGACTTTCAAATGCATGGCCGATGGTATGTCCCAGGTTAAGCGCCTTGCGGAGGCCACGTTCCTTCGGGTCTTCCGCGACGATACGCGCTTTCACGGCCACCGACGCAGCCACCAGCCGGCCGAGCGCATCCGTGTCGAGCCGCCCGGCGCATGGGTCAAAGGTAATGACGTCGCACCAGTGCCCAACCGAACTGAGCAACCCGTGCTTAAGCATTTCGGCATAGCCGGAGAGGATGTTCTCGCGATCGAGCGTATGCAGAAACGCACAATCTATCAGGACCGCTTCGGGCAGGTGGAACGCGCCGATTTCGTTTTTCAGGCCGCAGAAGTTGATGCCGGTCTTGCCGCCCGTAGCTGCGTCGACAGCCGCCATCAGGGTAGTCGGGAGGTTGAGCGTGCGGATGCCGCGCTTGAAAGTGGCCCCGGCAAAACCGCCCAGGTCACTCACCATCCCTCCGCCCAGATTAATCAGCAGCGAATTGCGCGATGCCCCCTCGCGTACAAGCGCCTCCCATATCCGGAGCACCTGCGACAGATCCTTGTGCATGTCGCCGGCTTCGATGGTAATCGAATAAGCGTCCCGCAGTGCGGGGAGTTCGCGGATGCGAGGATAGCACTTCTCCCGCGTATGAACGTCTGTAAGGACAAATACCCGGTCATGCCCCGATCCCTCCAGGAACGCCTGCAACTCGGCCGCCAAGTCGCGGACAATGATTATATGCTGCTCCATCATCGAACTCCTTTCCCGGATCACGGTTCTATTTCAATCCGGCCATGTCCAGCACGGTTTCCACGGCCGCCGTCAGGCCGTCCGGGTACTTGCCTCCGGCCGTGGCGAAATGCGGCTGACCGCCGCCGCCGCCCCGGATATGTCTGGCCGCCGCCTTCACCAGTTCGGCCGCATTCAGTCCGCTCGCCACCAGCTCCTCGCTGAGCATAACCATCAGCAGGCATTTCCCGCGGTCTTCGACGCCGGCCACAAAACAGATTTTCCCCGAAACCTCGCCCTTCACCTGAAAAGCCAGGTCTCTGATCATCTCCGTATTCCCCTCACCGCGATAACGGATCACTTTTACGCCGTTACGATTCTCGGCCTTTGCCAGCAGTTTTGCCTTCAGCTGTGCCGTTTTTTCCTTCATGTAGACGGTCAGCTGCTTTTTCAGTTCGGCATTTTCCTCGACCGCCTTGCGGATGGTCTGCGCCAGGTTCGGCACGTAGTTCATCAGCTCATGCAATTCGCGGATCGTATCCTGCAGGCTGTACAGGTAATCTTCGGCGCCTCCGGCCGTGACGGCTTCGATACGCCGTATGCCGGCGGCGGTCGAACTTTCGCTCAGGATGCTGAACAGACCGATCTGTCCGGTGCTGGGGATATGCGTGCCGCCGCACAGTTCTATGGAAGATCCGAACCTGACCACCCGCACCTCGTCGCCGTATTTTTCGCCAAACAGCGCCATGGCGCCCATCTCACGCGCGCGGGCAATCGGGAGGCTGCGGTATTCGTCGATCGGCAGGTCGGCGCGGATACGTTCGTTGACCAGGCGTTCGACCTGCCTCAGTTCGTCGTTCGTCATTTTCCGGAAGTGGGAAAAGTCAAAGCGCAGGATGTCGGGCGAGACGTATGATCCTTTCTGTTCGACGTGCGCGCCCAGCACCTCGCGCAGGGCCTCGTGCAGCAGGTGGGTGCCCGTGTGATTGCACTCGCTGCGGATGCGCCTGCCGACGTCGACCTGCGCGGTGAACGGCGCCGTCACATCGGCGGGCAGCGATTCGGTCAGGTGTACCGGCAGGTTGTTTTCGCGTCGGGTGTCGACAATTCCGACGGCGCCGCTCTCCGACACCAGCCGGCCGCAGTCGCCCACCTGTCCGCCCATCTCGGCATAGAACGGCGTCCTGTCCAGCACGAGCTGGTAAAAGTCACGGTTCTTCTGCCTGATCTGGCGGTATCGCAGAATCTCGGCGTCGCACTCGAAGACGTCGTAACCGACAAACTGCGTTTCGCCATGCTTCAGCACCACCCAGTCGCCCGCCTCCACGGCCGCTGCATTCCGGGCGCGTTCCTTCTGCTTCCGCATTTCCTCCCGGAACCCGTCCAGGTCGACCTCCATGCCGTTCTCGCGCAGGATAAGCTCCGTCAGGTCCAGCGGAAAACCGTAGGTATCATACAGCGTGAATGCGTCCACGCCGCTCAGGATGCGCTTCCCCGCGGCACGCGCTTCTTCCGTTTCCCGTTCCAGCAGGCGGATGCCCGTTTCGAGCGTGTGCAGGAACGAGTCTTCCTCCTCCTTCATCACCCGGCCGGTCAGCGTCTGCTGCGCAACCAGTTCGGGATAGGCGTCGCCCATGGTACCGATCAGTGTCGGCAGGAGTTTGTACATAAACGCCTCCCGGCGGTCGAGGAACGTATAGCCGTAGCGCACGGCGCGGCGGAGGATGCGCCGGATCACGTAGCCGGCCCCGGCATTGGAAGGCAGCTGCCCGTCGGCAATCGAGAAGGCGATGGTGCGGATGTGATCGGCGATGACGCGCATGGCCACATCCTTCCGCTCGTCCGCGCCGCAGGAGACGCCGGTCATCTGCGCGATGGCCTGAATGAGGGGCTGGAAGACGTCGGTGTCGTAGTTCGACGTTTTCCCCTGCAACGCCATGCACAGGCGCTCGAAACCCATTCCGGTATCGATCACGTGTGCGGGCAGCGGTTCGAGCGATCTGTCGGCCCGGCGGTTATACTGCATAAAGACAAGGTTCCATATTTCAATCACCTGCGGATGCCCCCCGTTGACCAGCGAAGCGCCCGGCACGGCAGCCCGCTCGGATTCGGGGCGGAGGTCGATGTGGATTTCGGAACAGGGTCCGCACGGCCCCGTATCGCCCATTTCCCAGAAGTTGTCGTGGCGGTTGCCGTTCAGGATGTGGCCGGGCGGCAGATACTGCGCCCAGTAGCCGGCGGCCTCTTCGTCGCGGGCGAGGTCTTCGGCCGGGCTGCCTTCAAAAACCGTGGCATAGAGCCGGCCGGGATCGAGGTGCAGCGTATCGGCCAGGTATTCCCATGCCCACTGAATGGCTTCCCTCTTGAAATAGTCGCCGAACGACCAGTTGCCCAGCATCTCGAACATGGTGTGATGATACGTGTCATGCCCCACCTCCTCCAGGTCGTTGTGCTTGCCGCTCACGCGCAGGCATTTTTGTGAATCCGCCACGCGCGGACTGGCGGCGGGAACATTTCCCAGGATAATATCCTTAAACTGATTCATGCCCGCGTTGGTGAACATGAGCGTAGGATCGCCCTTCACCACCATCGGAGCCGAGGGCACAATGCGGTGCCCCTTCGAAGCGAAAAACGACTTGAACGATTCGCGAATTTCTTTTGCCGATAACATAATATATAATGTATGACTGCTGGTTAAAAAGTAAAAAACACTTTGCAAAAGTACGGCAAATAATTATATTTGCAATTCACTTTTGATGGAATTACGTAAATGAAACTGTTCAGAACGCGAAAAGTATATTATTTCTACAACCCGAATACGCTGACATACGAGCGTATTTACCCTTCGGCAAAAGACCGTTTTCTTGCCGTCATGAAGCATTTGAGCTCCGGCATGTTGATCGGCACGGCGGTGTTTTTTGTTTCCATGTACACCTTCCGTTCGCCGGTAGAGGTGCTGCTCGAAAAGGAAAACAGCCTGCTGCAGACGCAGTACGACATCCTGTCGCGCCGGCTCGACGAGGCGCTGAACGTGCTGGACAACATCCAGCAGCGCGACGAGAACCTCTACCGCGTCATCTTCCAGGCCCGCAACATTCCCGAATCCGTGCGGAAGTCGGGCTTTGGCGGCACCAACCGCTACGCCTACCTCATGAATCTTTCCAACTCGGAACTGGTCATGGAAACGACCAAAAAGATGGACATCCTCTCCAAGCAGCTCTACATCCAGTCCAATTCGCTGGAAGAACTGTTCTCCATGGGCAAGGACCTGGAAAAGCGCAGTCAGTGCGTCCCCGCCATCCAGCCCGTCGCCAACAGGCACCTGAAGCACATCGCTTCCGGCTACGGCATGCGCGTCGACCCGATCTACCGCACCCTGCGCTTCCATTCGGGGATGGACTTTTCCGCGCCCGTCGGGACCGATATTTACGCCACGGGCGACGGAACGGTCGCCTATGCAGGCTGGAAACAGGAATACGGAAACTGCGTCATCATCGACCACGGTTTCGATTACAAAACGCTCTATGCCCACCAGTCGAAAATCCTGGTGCGGGCGGGACAGAAGGTGGCGCGCGGCGAAGTGATCGGCAAGGTAGGCAACACGGGCAAGTCGACGGGACCGCACCTGCATTATGAAGTCCTGCTGCGCAACCGTCCGGACAATCCGGCCAAATACTACTACCGGGACCTCGGCCCCGAAGAATATGACTACATGATTGAACTGGCCGAAAACCACGGTCAGGTCATGGATTAACCGCCGGACGCATGAAAAAGCAGCCCCCGAAACAGTATTATTCGATCCGGGAAGCGGAAGCGCGATGCCACGTCAACGGATCGACCCTGCGTTACTGGGAAAAGGAATTTGACGAAATCGCCCCCCGCAGAAACAGCAAGGGAACACGCTTTTACTCGGAAGACGACCTCCGGATCATCGAGCTGATCTATCACTTGCTGAAGGTGGAGGGAATGACGCTGGACGGCGCCCGAAAAGCGCTGGCAAACAAGAAAACCATTACCGGTCAGGCCGACGTGCTGAACCGGCTGAAACAGGTTCGGGCCGAACTCGAATCGCTCGTCGAAATGCTCGACAGCTACGAATCGCCCGTCCGTCCGCCGCACGCAGATGACGCCGATTTGAAAGATTGACGCAGACAGGAGAACGTAAGTGATGCGAAATAAATAACCTGTACGAGTCTCACGCACCGCAAGGAAACGGAGAGGCTCCTCTCTCTCTTATTTTTAACACGGAGACACGGAGAACACGGAGAACACAAGGGTGCATTTCAACCTGCCGTTTTTCATACCTGTACCCGTCATTGCAGGATCGCGCGCCGTGCACCGTCATTGCGACTGCGAGGAACGAAGCAGGAAGCAATCGC
>JAIRXI010000366.1 GCA_031268395.1 Tannerella sp.
GATAGCGGAAAGCTGCAAACACAGTAAAATCTTCCGGCCACCATGCCGCCCGGATTACGCTGTCTGCTCCCTGCTCCACAACTTCCCGCCATGACGGCGGCGGGTGTTTCTAACGAGGAACGAGGAACAGGGGGATCGTTGAAAGGTAAGACTGCGGGTAAGGTTTGAGGAAAATCGAACGAAAAACTAATTTGTATGGATTACAGCATCGGCCCGGCACTTGTTTGATGTCTTCGCTGCCTTTTTGGTATACAAACAAAAAACCCGGAGAAGAAGCAGGTTCTTCCCCGGTAACTGTACTTTTCCCCATCCGCTGATGTCGTTTTCAGGCAGGCGATTTCAAAAACAAACTTGAAATGCTTCCCGCCTGTGCTCCTGTCCGGTACTTACGATTCCTGTATCTTGTTAAGCACAATGTACACCAGATAGCCGACAACGATCAAAGACAATCCTACCGCCAGATGCGTATTCGTTACTTGTCCGCCAATCGTCGGTATGGCAAGCACTGCCACACCGGCCAGCTGGATAAATACACCCACATATTTCAATACTGCATTCATAGTTGAATATTTTTTATCAGTTTAAATTTTGCACGCAAATAACGTAATAATAACTTGACTGGAAAAATATTTTCTCCAAAAAAAGATGAAAGGCTCATATTTTGCCCTTATCTTTGCCCTCAGAAAACAAAATGACATGAGGAGACTATTCTATTTGATGTATTTCTGGCTGATTGCAATGCCGGTTTTTTTCGTGTCCACCATCCTGACGGCATTGATTGTCATGGTCGGTTGCCTGTCGGGGGGCGAGAAGTTTTTCTCCTTCTATCCGGGAATGATCTGGTCCAGGCTCACCTGCCTGATCACCCTGTGTCCGGTGAAGGTACGCGGGCGAGAACACCTGAAGCCTGAACAGTCGTATATATTCGTAGCCAATCATCAGAGCGCCTTTGATATTTTCCTGATATACGGACACATCGGATACCCCATCAAATGGATGATGAAAGCCGGGCTATCCAAAATCCCGCTGGTCGGGACGGCTTGCCGTATGGCCGGTTTTATTTTTGTAGACCACTCGTCGCCACGTGCCGCTCTCCGCAGCATTGCCGAGGCCGAACATCAACTCAAAAACGGCGCATCGCTGGTCGTTTTTCCCGAAGGCTCGCGCACCGCTACCGGCAAAATGGCGCGCTTTCACAAGGGCGCCTTCCAGATGGCGCTGGATCAGCGACTGCCAATCGCACCTCTTACTCTCAACGGGCCTTTTCGGGTGCTGCCGATCGGCTCGCTCAACGCATCTCCCCACCGGGTAGAAATGGTGATTCACCCGCCTGTCTCCGTCAGCGAACAGACCATTGCCGAACACGGCAGTATGCAGGCGCTTACAAACCACGTGCGGGACGTCATCGCCTCGGCGCTGTGGGAAGAATTTCGATAAACGCAACACGTTGCCGGAAACCTTTGAACATCTCATCAAAAAGCCATATCTTTGTCCGGTGAATTATCTTTTAATCCTATGATATTATTCTTTCAATCTCAGACAAAGACAGTACTGGCAGTAGAAACGGCATCCGTTTTCCCGCAGGAAGATATGGCCAAACTGGTTTGGCTATTCGGCGGTGCAGCGCCTGTCGCGGCGGAAACAGTGACGGGGTGGTACGTCGGGCCACGGCGTGAAATGATCTCTCCCTGGAGCACAAACGCGGTGGAAATTACGCAAAACATGGGCTTCACCGGCATCTCGCGTATCGAAGAATATGCCCCGGCCGCATCAGGCGAAGCAGCACACGACCCCATGCTCCAGCGCATCTACAACGGGCTGGATCAAACCCTTTTCACGGTCGACAAACAGCCCGACCCTATCCTGTATATCGACGACATCGCCGCCTGCAATGCACGGGAAGGCCTGGCCCTGAGCGACGAAGAAATCGCCTATCTGAATGATACCAGCCGCAGAATCGGACGCAAACTGACGGACAGCGAAGTCTTCGGCTTTTCGCAGGTCAATTCGGAACACTGTCGGCACAAAATTTTCGGCGGTGTTTTCGTCATTGACGGCAAAGAGAAGGAGTGTTCGCTCTTCGACCTGATAAAGAAGACTTCGGCAGAAAACCCCAACAGGTTGGTCTCGGCATACAGAGACAACGTCGCCTTCAGCGAAGGTCCCGTCATCGAACAGTTTGCTCCCCTCGAAAGCGACCGGCCCGGTTTCTATCGCGTCAGAAAAATTCACACCGTGCTCTCTCTGAAAGCCGAGACACACAATTTCCCCACGACCGTCGAACCGTTCAATGGCGCAGCCACCGGCACGGGCGGCGAAATACGCGACCGTCTGGGCGGCGGCATGGCTTCGCTGCCCGTCGCGGGAACAGCCGTGTACATGACCGCATACCCCCGCACCGGCGGCACGCGCGAATGGGAAAAAATACTCGACCCGCGTCCCTGGCTCTACCAGACGCCCGAACAGATACTGATCAAAGCTTCGAACGGCGCGTCCGATTTCGGAAACAAATTTGGCCAGCCGCTCATCTGCGGCTCCGTCCTGACTTTCGAGCACAAAGAAAACGGGAAAAACTATGCCTATGACAAAGTCATCATGCTGGCCGGGGGCATCGGCTACGCCAACCGTCGCGATGCGCTGAAGGGCGTTCCGGAGCCGGGCCAGAAGATTGTCATTCTCGGTGGCGACAACTACCGTATCGGCATGGGGGGCGGCTCCGTCTCCTCTGTCGACACGGGCCGGTATGCCAGCGGCATCGAATTGAATGCCGTCCAGCGGGCAAACCCTGAAATGCAGAAACGCGTGGCTAACGTCATTCGTGCGCTGGCCGAATCGGACGACAACCCGATTGTTTCTATCCACGACCACGGAGCCGGCGGACATCTGAACTGCCTCTCCGAACTGGTGGAAGCCACCGGCGGACATATCGACATGCGCGAACTCCCCGTAGGCGATCCAACCCTTTCTGCCCGCGAAATCATCGGTAACGAAAGCCAGGAACGGATGGGACTGCTGGCCGGCGAAAGGGATGTCGAGCGCATCCGACGCATCGCCGAGCGCGAACGCGCACCCGTCTACATCGTGGGAGAAACAACCGGCGACATGAAATTCGTGTTTGAACAGGCCGACGGCGCGAAACCGATAGACCTCCCGCTCGAATACATGTTCGGCAAGCCGCCGCGTACAGTGATGACCGACCAAGCCGTCGCGGAAAACCGCCGCGCGGTCGCCTGCGAAATCTCCCGCCTGTCTCGCTATATTGAAAACGTGCTTCAACTCGAAGCTGTTGCCTGCAAGGACTGGCTGACGAACAAGGTCGACCGTTCGGTCACCGGACGGGTAGCCCGCCAGCAGTGCCAGGGCGAACTGCAACTTCCGCTGAGCGACTTGGGCGCCGTGGCGCTGGATTTCCGGGGAGAAGCGGGGATAGCAACCTCCATCGGTCATGCGCCGCAGGTGGCGCTGATTGACCCCGCGGCCGGCTCGGTGATGGCCATCGCCGAGGCGCTGACGAACATCGTTTTCGCTCCCCTGACCGACCGCCTGGCCGGCGTATCGCTCAGTGCCAACTGGATGTGGCCATGCCGCAACGAAGGCGAAGATGCCCGCCTGTACACTGCCGTCGAAGCCGCCTCCGCTTTTGCCTGTGCGCTGGGCATCAATATCCCGACCGGTAAGGACAGCCTTTCCATGACGCAGAAATACGACGGGGAAAAAGTCCTTTCGCCCGGAACGGTGATCATCTCCGCGGGGGCGGAAGTCAGCGATGTAAAAAAAATCGTTTCGCCGGTTTCGGTACCGGACAGCTATACCTATTATATAGACTTTTCTTCCTGTGCATTGAAACTGGGCGGTTCGGCTTTTGCGCAGGCACTGAACTGCCTGGGCGACGAAACGCCGACCGTGAAGGACGCCGGTTATTTTCGCGACGCTTTCAACACCGTGCAGGAGGCCGTCGGCAAAGGCTGGATACTGGCCGGACACGATATTTCGGCAGGCGGGATGATTACGGCCCTGCTGGAAATGTGCTTTGCCAACACGACCGGCGGACTGGAAGTGAACCTGGATACGCTGGCAGAGCCGGACATTGTGAAAATCCTGTTTGCCGAGAACCCGGGCGTGCTTGTACAGGTTCGGGAGAAGGAACCGTTTGAAGCGTATCTGAAAAAAGCCGGCATCGGCTGTGCGCTGATCGCCCGTTCCATGGCCGAACGCTGCCTGCAGATTTCCGGAGACGGGATGCAGTTCCACTTCGACATCGACCACCTGCGGGACGTTTGGTACTCCACATCGTACCGGCTGGATGCGAAACAGAGCGGGAGCGTCTGCGCCGAAAAACGCTTCGCAAATTACGGGCGGCAACCGCTGACATTCCGCTATCCGGAAGACTTCACGGGCAAGCTGGCCTCATACGGCCTCACGGCCGGCTTCCGTGAACCGTCGGGCATCCGGGCCGCCGTCATTCGCGAAAAGGGGTCGCAGTGCGAACGCGAAACGGCATACGCACTGTATCTGGCCGGTTTCGACGTGAAGGACGTACACATGACGGATTTGGCTACCGGCCGTGAAACGCTGGACAATGTAAATTTCATTGTCTTTTGCGGAGGCTTTTCCAATTCCGACGTCCTGGGTTCGGCGAAAGGCTGGGCCGGCGGATTTCTGTATAACGGACAGGCCAGAGAGGCGATCAAACGCTATTACGCTCGCAGGGACACGCTGAGCATGGGCATCTGCAACGGCTGTCAGTTGATGGCCGAGTTGGGATTGCTCCATCCCGGGCATGAACAGAAATACCGGATGCTTCACAACGATTCGCACAAATTCGAGTCGGCATTTGTCACACTGGAGATTCCGGAGAACCATTCCATACTGTTCGGATCGCTAAGCGGCTCGAAACTGGGCGTCTGGGTGGCGCACGGCGAAGGGAAATTTTCGTTCCCCAGCGACGAAGCCTGCCACGTTGCAGCGCAGTACGCCTATGACGATTATCCCGCCAATCCGAACGGCTCGCCACAGGCTGTGGCAGGCATCTGCTCAGCCGACGGCCGCCACCTGGCCATGATGCCCCATCCCGAACGGGCGATTTTCCCGTGGCAATGCGCCTGTTATCCGGCAGACCGACACAGGGACGAAATTACGCCCTGGATCGAAGCATTTGTCAATGCCCGACGCTGGATAGAGCAGCAAAATGACATAAAATGATGGAAATATGACAGTTCCTGCATCAAAAAATATTCATTTTTATAAGACCGGCAGTTAAGGGCTCGCCTGAATCTAAATTTGCATATTAAAATATTTTTATACATATTTGATGCGTGATTAATATGCTGTTTATAAGCCTGCTGAATCCGCCTTCTTTGCAAAGTCAAAAGATTTACATGCTATTCTTATATGAATAATTAACTGATAGACCCCTCATTTTTTACATTCGTTGTGTGAATATTAAACTAAAACATACTACATTTGTGTTATCAAAAAATAAGCTCCGGAAGGCAGTTAAAAAATAATAGGTCTGAAACAGGATGACGATAACTGTTTTTACGGGATTTTAAAGCTAAGAGTATGTATTTTTGCGAATAGTCATGATGAAAAAGTCGATTATTTGGTTACTTGCCGTTGTTATGGGATTTGCGTTTGCCGGTTTGCTTTACCTGCAGGTAAACTACGTCAACATTATCCTGAAAACAAGCAGCGAACAGTTCGATTCGACTGTCAAACGCTGTCTGGAGAAGGTATCCGATGCATTGAAGTATGACGAAGCCCGTAAATACATGGAAGAAGATATGAATTATTTCAGATATAAAAATGCGCCGGACAAGCAAAGGCTGAACCAGACGATCTCCGCGGAGAGTCGCTACCATCACTTTCAGATCACGGAATCGAACGGCGTAATCCGGCAGTTTGAGATGAACCATACCGGGATTTCTCAAAGAAGCATTTCCCCGAAAGATGTCATCATCAAGGAATCGGAGGAATACCGGAAGAATTTGTGGAAACGCTACCAGTATCAGGCCGGGCTGCTCGAAGAAGTAGTCTATGACATGCTTTACACCGCGCATACGAAACCGATCGAAAAACGGGTGGATTTCAATACGCTGAACAGTTATCTGAAAACGGAACTGGTCAACAGCGGCCTGAATATCCCCTACATCTGCATGGTGGTGAATATGGACAACGAAGTCGTATACCAGAATGAAGCGTTCGAAAAACCGCCCAAACTGGCAGAGATGCGCACGGTCGTGCTGTTTCCGAACGATCCTCCCTCGAAACAGAACTACCTCAAGGTATATTTCCCGACAAAAAGTGCCTATATCTCAAGCTCGATCTCGTTCCTGGTGCCCTCGGCAATCTTTTCGGGGATTCTGCTGCTGACGTTCACCTTTACGATTTACGCTATCTTCCGGCAGAAAAAACTGTCGGAGATGAAAAACGATTTCGTAAACAACATGACACACGAACTGAAAACGCCGGTCTCGACCATTTCACTGGCCACGCAAATGCTCCGGGATACGGACATCACGAAAAATCCCGACAGCTTCAAGCATATATCCGGCGTGATCTACGACGAAACGCGGCGACTGGGCTTCCTGGTAGAGAAAGTGCTTCAAATCTCGCTCTTCGAGAAGCAGAAAGCCATGCTCAAACTCAGGGAACTTGATGCGAACGACCTGCTGGCAGGCGTTGCAAGCACGTTTGCCCTGAAAGTGGAAAAATACGGCGGGACAATCGACATCGACCTGCAGGCGGAAGATTCGACCATCCAGGCCGACGAGATGCACATCACAAACGTCCTGTTCAACCTGCTCGACAACGCGGTGAAGTACAAGCGAAGCGACGTGCCCCTGCGGCTGATGGCACGGACAAAAAACGAAAACGGGAAACTGTATGTTTCCATTGAAGACAACGGCATCGGCGTCAGGAAAGAACACCTGAAAAAGATTTTCGACCGGTTCTACCGGATACCGACCGGCAATCTGCACGACGTGAAAGGATTTGGCCTCGGACTGGCCTATGTCCGGAAGATCGTGGAAGAGCATGGCGGCTCCATCCGCGCCGAACAGCAGGATGAAGGAACACTTGGAACTAAGTTCATTATTATATTACCTCTAATTAAAAACAAGTAACTATGGAAGAAAAATTGAAGATCTTCTTTTGCGAAGATGATGAGAACCTGGGTATGCTTTTAAGAGAATACCTGCAGGCAAAAGGGTTTATAACCGATCTGTTCTCCGACGGAGAAGCTGGTTATAAGGGATTTACGTCGGGTTCGTATGACCTGTGCGTACTGGATGTGATGATGCCGAAGAAAGACGGCTTTACGCTGGCGCAGGAAATCCGCTCCATCAATTCGGATATTCCCATTATTTTCCTCACGGCCAAAACCATGAAGGAAGATATTCTGGAAGGATTCAAACTGGGTGCGGACGACTATCTGACCAAACCGTTCAGCATGGAAGAACTGCTGCTGCGTATCGAAGCCATTCTGAGGCGTGTAAAGGGCAAAAAGCTCAAGGATGTGCCGTTCTACAAACTGGGGAATTTCACGTTCGACACCCAGAAACAGACGCTGACCATCGGCACGGAAGTGACCAAGCTGACAACGAAGGAATGTGAGCTGCTGAGTTTGCTCTGCGCCCATGCCAACGAGATTCTGGAGCGCAACTATGCCCTGAAGACGATCTGGGTGGATGACAACTACTTCAACGCGCGGAGCATGGACGTGTATATCACGAAATTGCGCAAGCTGCTGAAGGCCGATCCGGACATTGAGATTATCAATATCCACGGAAAAGGCTACAAACTGATCACCCTTTCCGGCGAGGACCAGGCTCGCGAAGACGGCATCGAACTGTAACGACGACCTGTTTGACAGTGAAGGAAAAGGGCTGTCCGGAAAGCGGACAGCCCTTTCTGTTTCGATGCGGACACGCGGCGGGAAAAACTCCCGGAAAAAGATGCGTGAAAGACGCTTTCACCGAAACGTGAAGTGTGACTTCACTTCAATGGATTTTACAGACAGCGTCATGTCCGGCAAGAGTCACTTCCATAGCGGATGCTGCTGCAATGCTTTCGTCGGGCTTGCATTGATGGCTGATTCCGGAATGGGCCATACCCAGTATCTGCCGCCGGGAAAGGCGGTCGTATTGACCAACTCTCCGCCATTCGCCCCGTTCGGAATTTCAAACGTTTCCGTTTTACTGCCGTCCAGACTGACGGGCACGGTCAGTTCCTCCAGCCAGGAAGCCGGCGTGCCGTCGGGATTGAACGTTTTGGCGATGCTGATGGAGTATTGCTGAAAATTGTTCAGCCTCTCTTCGAGCAGACGCCAGCGCTTCAGATCCCAGTAACGCTTCCCCTCGCAGAGCAGTTCCACCACCCGTTCGTTACGGATCAGCGTCCGAAGGCTTTCCGTCGTCGGATTCGTGGCAGCGGTAACGGCCGGCATCCCGACGCGCGCACGCAGCTCGGTCAGGGCATTGCGCACCTCGTCCGAGGCGCCGCTGGCCTCGTTCATCGCTTCGGCATACATGAGCAGCAGTTCTCCGAACCGGTAATTGATATAGCTGGTATAACCGCCTCCGCTGCCCGTATACCGGTCCCAGTACTTGATGTTGATGTAGCCCGTCGGGGAACGGTCGATCGACGAAAGAAGCGTTTTTATATAATTGACGTTTTGAACAATCGTCTTGTTGCCGTCATTGTCGTAATGAAATTCCGAAAGCGTGTTGCCCACCCACTGGCTGCCGTCCTGCGCGGTACAGATCCGTCCCGGATAGATCGTCGTCAGGCCGAATCGCGGGTCGCGGCTGTCGAACGGCTTTTCCGGGTCGTAGAGCTGACTTTTGCTTATGGGCAGTCCGTCCGTACACTCGTACATGTCTACACATTCCTGCGTCGGGGAAAAATCGCCCCAGCCAAGGGTGGAATAGGGCACATGAGGGCCGAAATTGTAGTAGCAGAAAGAAGTGGTGGCGACATCTTTCAGGCGCACCCATTCGTACACGATTTCTTTCTGCGGCTCCGCTTCCGCCTGCCGGTCGGCAATGAACAGACTGTTGTAGTCGCTGCTCAGGCCGTAGCCCTTGCTTCTTGCCTCCGCCAGCATGGCCTGTGCCGCCGTTGCCGCGTCGCTGTATCGTGCGCCGGAAAGCGTTTCTTCATAGTAGCCGGCGGTATAGAGCAGCAGTTCGGTTTTCAGCGTCAGGGCGACCAGTTTGGTCAGCCGTCCCCTTTCGCGCTCGGCCGGTCCCAGGCTTGGCAGCAGTTCGATGGCCCGGTTGATGTGGCTCAGTGCTTCCGCAAACACTTCTTCCTTTGGCGAAGAAGGGATGTCCGATTCGGCGATGTCGAGCACCTTGCGGACAATGGGCACGCTTTCATACGCCCTGAACATCACAAAGTAGCGATACGCCAGCAGATAATAGGCCGTTCCCATGTACAGGTTTTTATTCTCTGCGCTCAGCTCGATGTTGTCGATATTGTCGAGCAGCGTGTAGGCGTTGCGGATTGACGACCAGTTCCAGTACAGTCCCGCGGCGCCGGAAGAAGCCGTCATGGCGCCGTTGTGCAGCTCCGCATAGCTCCGGTTGCCCGATTTGGAGGACCAGACGCCGAAGAGGTCCGAACGGAAGTCGAACCAGATCGAAGTGGCCTGATCGGTAAAAGAGGAATATAATCCGTCGGCATAGAGTTTGAAGTCTCCGTCCGATTTGAAATAGGAGTCGACCGACAGATTGTTTTCAGGCAGTTTGGTCAGGTAATCCTCACACGACGTCATGCCTGTCATCGCAGCGATGGCCAGGAGCCAAAGGCATTTTGCATATTTTCTATAAGTATTCATAATTGCGTTGTTTTACTGAATGAATATGGATTAAAAAGTAATGGACACTCCTCCGCTGAACACTTTCGAAGGCCCGTAGTATACTGTCCCGCTGTTGCCGCCGTCCGTCGTGCTCAGCACGGATTCCGGATCCGTGTATTCGGTGTATCCAGGCGCATGGTAGAACAGGTTTTCACCGGTGAAGAAGACCCTCAGTCGGGAAACGTAGCATTTCTCCGTCAACTGCCGCGGCAGCGTGTAGCCTGCCTGCAGGTTTTTCAGACGGATGTACTTATAATTCCGCAGGTGATATTCGGTGGGAGAACCGAACAGGGTACTGAACTCGCCACTGATCCAGTTGTTGTCCGTCAAACGCGGCTGATCGGCCCATTTGTCGGGATTCTCCGGACTCCAGCGATTGTCGTAGTTACTTTGGAACAGGTTAAAGTGATGCCTGTTCCCGGTCGTATAGTGTCCGTCCCCGACTCTGATATCCCAGCGTTCGCCTACGCCATTGAATACGGCGGTAAAATCGAAACCTTTGTATTCGGCGCCGAGATGGAAGCCGTAAAAGTAGTGAGGCGTCGTTGTCTTTGTCGAGAAGTAGCGGTCGTCGCTGTTGAGCTGGTTGTCGCCGTTTCGGTCGATAAATTTAATGTCGCCCGGACGGGTCAGGCCATTCGGAGGAATGACGGAGTTGTCTATTTCGTTCTGATCCACGAACAGGCCGTCGGTCTGGTACAGATAGAAACCGTTGCGCGGCCGTCCTTCCGCATAATAAGTCGTCCCTCCTATCACGATGTGTCCGCCGTCATAGCGCGGATCGGTGGATCCCAGTCCGCCAAGACTGACGACCTTGTCGCGACTGTCGGAAATGTTTCCGCCGACAGTGTATGTCACATCGCCGATCCTGTCCCGCCACGTCAATTCCAGTTCCCAGCCGCGATTGTCGATCGTGTAGGTATTCTGCACCGGCGCCGAGGCACCGAAGAGACTTGAAACGGTTGGTGTTCCGATAATGTCTTTGGTACGGTCGTAATACCAGTCGAACGAACCCGACAGGCGACTGTCCAGCAGACCGAAATCAAGCGCAAGGTTGGCGGTCGTTTTCGTTTCCCACGACAAATCCAGGTCGGGCGGCGTCCCTGTGGAGGTCGTCGTTACGGTACCGCCGCCAAAGGCATAGCTGCCACGTCCGACCGTCGTGGCAAACGGATAAAGCGCCGATCCCTGATTGCCCAGTTTCCCCCATGTGGCACGGAGTTTCAGGTTGCTCAGCCAGTCGACGTCCTTCATGAAAGCCTCTTCCCTGATCCGCCAGGCCGCGGATGCGGAAGGAAACAGCGCCCAGCGCTGTTTGGGCGAAAACCGCGACGAGCCGTCATAACGTACCGTTCCTTCCAGAATATAACGGTCTTTGAAGGCATACGTAGCGCGACCGATCAGCGAAGCCATCGCCCATTCGTCGGCCGAAGAATTGCCCGTAAAGTCAAGACCCGATCCGACGGAAGCCGACAGTTCCCGCAGTTCGTTATTGATAAACCGGTTGCGGCTGGCGGAAATATTGTCCTGCCGGTTGGTTTCCGCCTGAAATCCGGCGAAGGCGGTGATCGAATGGTCGCCCGTTCGGATACTGTAGTCCAGCGAAACGAGGTGGCTCAGGTATTGCGTCGCGCCCCAGCTTTCCGAAGCCGTCGAATAGGCGCGGTTTGTACCGGTGATTCCTCCTGCCTCATCATAAAGTGCATAGATCCGCGTAAATGAATTTTCCCGATTAAAGAAATTATTGGACGAAAGCGTATACTTCAGGAATAAATCCTTGAACAGTTCAAATTTCAAATCGGCCGAAATACGGTAGCGGTCGTAGTCGTAAAGTATATTTCCTCCTTCGGCTAATGACTGATACGCAGTTCCGGTATAATAATGCCCGTTCGGATAATAAAACGGGTAGATGGGAGCCGCTATCAGCAGCGCGCGCACTTGCTGCCCAACCCCGCCGCCGGCAGGACGTGTTGTGTTCTCTTTTGAATAAAATGCGTTAACGGCGATTTCCAGTCGCTCGAACGGTTTCCAGTTCAGATTGCCCAGAAACGTGAACTTGCGGTAGTCGTCGTTCGGCAACAGGCCGTCCTGCGACAGGTATCCTGCCGAGAGATACGTTTTGAGTTTTTCCGTACCGCCCCGTACACTGATGTCATGCTGATACTGCATGGGCGTCTCCATCCAGTCAAACACCTGCGTGCGAGCCGGTTTTGCCGGATCGGAACCGTCATACTGCGCGATCATTTCTTCCGTATAGGGAGCCGTGCCGCCGTCGTTCAGAAAGGCTTCGTTATTGGCCCGCATCCATGTCTGCGAATCCACGAACTTGTTTTTCCAGTTGGCCAGCATGGATTGCTGGGCGCCGAACGTACCCTGATAGGTCACGGTCGTTTTGCCCGCCGTACCCTTTTTGGTCGTGATCAGCACCACGCCGCCGGTTGCCCTGGAACCGTAGATGGCCGCCGCCGCCGCGTCCTTCAGGATGGAAATGTTTTCAACATCGTTCGGATTCACGTCGTCGATTCCGCCGACCACCCCGTCAATCAGCACCAGTGCTCCGTTGGAAGAAAACGTACCCATCGAGGCGCCGCGAATATCTACGGTTGCCGCGCTGTAGCCGGGACGTCCCACGGTCTGACGGATGTACACGCCGGGCGTGATGCCCTGCAGCGCCGTTGCCAGCTTGGGGATCGAGCGGCTTTCAAGCAGTTCGGTATTGACCGACGTGATGGCGCTGGTCAGACTTTCCTTTCGCTGGGTGCCGTATCCGACAACCACCACTTCTTCCAGCACCCTGGTATCTTCTTCCAACGTTATGTTCAGGGTTGTCCGGTTCGCCACGGCCACCTCCAGCGTCACATAGCCGATGTAGGAAACCGTCAGTGTCGCACCGGGAGACACCTCCAGCGAGAATTTCCCGTCCACGTCGGTGATGCTTCCATTGATGGCAACACCCTTCTCCACTATATTGGCGCCAATTACCGGCTCACCCGTCCGGTCGACAACCGTCCCGGTGATGCGGCTCTTTGCCTGCTGCGGTTCGGGCGTTTCCGCCGGACTGCCGTCGCGGGCATTCGTTATGCCCGTCCCCGCCGCCAGCAAAAAGGCGCACAGGATCAGGACACTTTTCATTCTGTTACGTTTGGCATTTTTCATGCCTTCAATCACTTTGTTTATCATACGTCATTAAATTAAATGTGAGTTTGAGTTTACTGTTAAAATGGTACTGTTTTCGCTGTTAAGCGTATCCGGCCGGAAAGTCATACCGCCCTTTTCCGTCCGTTTCCGTGTTTTGATTCATTCCGTGTCCATAGGCCTCTGTTTTATAATGTGATACATTCACTTTCTTCTGTTTCCTGCCCGTCTGCCTTCTTCAGTGAAGACTCTCACCTTATAAGGTGGGAGTCTTCCACCTTATAAGGTGAGAGTCTTCCACCTTGCAAGGTGAGAGTCTTTCACCTTGCAAGGTGAGAGTCTTCACTGAAATCAGGCAGGAGACCTCAGACGACCGTGACGGGGTTTGGATACACATATTCGCGCACGTCTTTGGTGAGGGTGGAGCCGCTTGCCGTAGACTGCGTGGCCACTTTCCCGTTAACGTTCTTTGTAGCGATCTGCTTGCTTTCCATCCGGTGGATGACGTCGTCAATATACAGCGTTCCGCGCGAGGTCGACAGCAGATAGTAGCTTACCGGCTTTTCTTTTGTAAGCTCATTCTGATGAGCAGTTGCTTTTACTAAATCCATTGTTGTTTCATTTAAAAGTTAATATATATATGATTATGGTTGTTATACAGACTGAACCGGGTGTATTTTCAGGTGGTCGCGTACCATCATGGCGAGGACGTCCGGCGTGCCCGCAATGACGAATTGGATATGCGCCGTCATTGCGAGGAGGAACGACGAAGCAATCGCCAAAGCAGGAAGCCCAACGCAATCCGTGCCCG
>JAIRXI010000399.1 GCA_031268395.1 Tannerella sp.
CGTTCCTTTGTGTTTTTGCCTGTTTCCCCTTAGGCATGAATCTCCCTGAACGGGGAAAAAACAAACAAAAAATGACGCCCGCTACAAACGTGACAGCGGTGGTTACGAACGCGATAAATTTCATCACGTTCGCGATCAACTTTGTCACGAACGTGATGAAATCTACTGCGAAGGTGATGGATTTGGCCACGAACGTGATAGAAACATCCACGAACGTGATGAAATTGACCACGTTCGTGACGGGTGCGGTCACGAACGTGATGAGATTTATCACGTTCGCGATGGAAATGATCACCTTCGTTACGGTTTTGCCCAAACGCATGAAAATGTACAGCATGAAATCATTAACTCATTAAATATAAATAAGATGTATACTTTGATTGAAATTTTGAATCAGTCGGGCTACACGATTTTTGACCCGACAAACGTGTTTTTCACCCCTGTTTCGAACCTCGGCCTGCTGTCGGCAGCCGGAAGCAGCCTCGCGTTCGCCCTTGTGCCCGGCGCAAAGGGAACGGGACGCGGCAGTAATATCCCGGAAGGAATCCTGGCCAATGCCCGGCGGTGGCATAACACTATCGACGACAAGTTCGGCAATATCGACAACCTGGTCAAACTGGTGACGGCACACCAGCAGACCTGGGCGATGCCCCCCGACCTGCTGCAGCCGATCACCGACGGCCGCGACCGGCTACAGAGCCTGATCAACAAATGCCGCTCGCCCCAGGCTTCAACAGCCGACCGCGCCGAGCGTAACGCACTGCTTGCCGTTACCGTCGGCATCTGTCTGCTCCCGGTCAAGACCTGGGCTTACGGACAGTATTCTGCCGGTGTCCTGACGGCCGAAGACATTCATCTGCTCGGCTTCCTGCTGCCCGGCGAACACGGCGGACGTCGTGAACGCACGGGAGCAACTAAAGTACTGGCCGAAGTGAAGGTGACAGTCATCAACGGCGAATTTATCCGCGTGGTAATCGACTGTTCCGGCGGCGAAAATGCCGCGCAGGTGGTTCACGGATGGCCTCCGGGCGTGCGGCAGGCCCTGATCGTCATCACCTCCGTCAAGACCGGGAAGGAAGTCTGCCGTCAGATGACGACCCATCTGCACAACGACATCCGGATGCCCGACGGTTCGCACGGCGAGCAGTACGTCATCAAGGCGGCTTTCCTGAAGCATGTCGACGATGAGCCGCGCTTCGGCAACGAACCGACTTTCTCGATGCCGCGCACCACCGAAGACCTCGCCGCTACCCTTGACCGGCAGCATCACGAAGACTTCGATGCCCAAATGCAGGAAATCGAGCGCCACCGCCAGGAAATTGAGCGGATACAGACCGAAATGAAGGCGAAAAAATAAACAGGCGGATTCATGCGGCAAGACGAAAACTGGTTGCGAAAATTCCGATATGGAGCCAAAGATTCAATACAGGGCTGCAAAGGTACGGAGTTTTATTTTCAACTTTCCGGTGAATCAATGAAACGAACGAATTATTAATGCAAATCAAAAAAAGAGATTTATGAAAACAATGATTTTAGTGTGTGTAACGGCAATACTGTGTACATTCCACAGTTTTGCTGCGGAGGGGGACTTTGATATTCAGGACAGTGTACTGGTCCGATATAACGGTGACGGCACTTCGGTGGTGATACCCGATACGGTAAAAGCAATCGGAACGAACGCTTTCAGTTATCGCCGCGATATTATTTCGGTTACGATTCCCAATTCGGTAATCGAAATTGGAGCGAACGCTTTCTATTATTGCCCTGCACTTACCTCCATCACGATTCCCAATTCGGTAATCGAAATTGGAGCTTACGCTTTCAGTGATTGCTCTGCACTTACCTCCATCACGATTCCGGGTTCGGTAGCGCAAATCGGCGACGGCGCTTTTAATGGCTGTTCCAGTCTTGCCACGATTGATGTAGCTCAGGCCAATGCTTACTGGTCTTCCGAAGGAGGCATTTTATATGATAAAGGCAAAACGGTTTTGGCAGTGTTTCCTGTCGGAAAGACAGAAAGGGCGTTTTCCATTCCCAGTTCCATAACCAGGATTGGGGCGTACGCTTTTTATAATTGCCACCTGGCCTCCATCACGATTCCCAATTCGGTGACAGCGATTGGAGCATATGCATTCGGCTACTGCTACAATCTTACTTCCATTACCGTACCCAATTCGGTGACAACGATTGGCGCCAGCGCTTTTCAAGGCTGCAGATTTGCTTCCATTACACTGCCCAATTCCGTAACAGAACTTGGTGCATCGGCTTTTTACTATTGTACAAATCTCGTTTCCGTTACGCTTCCGGATGCGATAACCGAGATTGGAAATGCTACGTTTGAACGTTGCTCCGGTCTTACGTCCGTCACGATCCCCAATTCGGTGAATCGAATTGGAAGCAGAGCCTTTTTTATGTGCAGCGGCCTCGCATCCATCTCCATCCCCCATTCGGTAACTCAAATTGGCGACTACGCTTTCTTTATGTGCACCGGTCTTGCTTCCTTTACGATCCCCAATTCTGTCACCGGAATTGGAGGCAACGCCTTTGCCGGTTGCAATTTCAGATCCGTTGTGATCCCCAACTCGGTCACCCGGCTTGGGGAAGCGGCTTTTCAGAACTGCACGAACCTCGCGTCCGTCACACTCTCCAATGCGATGACCGAGATTGGAATTTTTACTTTCTGGTCTTGCAGCAGCCTTGTTTCCATCGTGATTCCCCCTTCGGTCACCGAAATCGGATGGGCTGCTTTTGGCGATTGCAGCAGTCTTGTTTCCGTCACGATCCCCGCTTCGGTAACGGCCATCAGGGACGAGGCTTTTGTTGCCTGCAGCAGCTTGAAAAATGTAACCGTCGACTGGAGTGTGCCTCTGGTTATACGCGGAAATGCCAACCTGTTTGACTACGTGAATCTAAACCGGTGTACCTTGAACGTTCCGGCCGGCACAAGGGCGCTTTACCGGGTGGCAACCGTCTGGAAAGACTTCGGCTCGATTACAGAAGGCGAAGTAAGTAACGGGGAAATGGCAGCGGCATCGGCTGTCCGGGTATCCGGAGGCAATTTATATGTCAGCAGTCCGGTTTCCGAGCGGGTGGATATTTATTCAATGGCCGGAGCGTTGCTGTACAGCGAAGTGAAACCTTCCGGCGAAACCGTCATTCCCGCCGGGTCGTTTTCCGGCGGGTTCCTGATTATAAAAGGCAGTTCGGGATGGACGCAGAAGGTGTTTGTCAAACAAAACCGGACACATATTTAACAACTTGATTTTACCACTTATAATTTTTATATCCGTATGAAACGAAACATTTTTATTTCTCCGGCAGGCCTCCTTCTTCTACTGGCCTGCCTGACACTGAACACCTGCAGCGATCCGAAGAAAGAAGACCCGATCCGGCAAATGCCGGAAACGCCGCCGGTAGCAATCGATCCCGAAGAGGACGAAATGATTGAACTTCCCGAATATGTATTTCTGGACAAATGCGAGGAACTGGGCGAATGGGATGCCGGCGTTTTCGGACTGGACGGCATGACACAGCTGTTCCGCTTCAAGGATGACAGTCCTGCGGAACTGGTGATCTGGGACGGGAAAAATGACCTGATTCAAAGCAACGTCCTGTTCGACGGGGACGGTTTGCCCGCCGTGATACTGTCCGGCGAATATTCGTTCCTGGTTTCAAACTACCGTGGAAACAGGTTTGACCTGGACATTATTTGCGGGGATGAAACGATCTTTTCCGACAGTATCGAGTCGGAGACGGACTGGGACGAATACCGGGCCGGCAATATCGCCTTCCTGAGCACGCGAGCGACCTCCCAAGCTGCGTTCGGAAGACAAGTCGGTGCGGTAGTAGGATTTGTGGGAGCTGCCATCCTGGCTGCTCCCGCCATAGTAGCATTGGCGACGGCGGGAGTAACCGTAGGAACCCTTGCCGTAGCAGCTTTGGCCGTCACTGCACTCTATATTGCTTCCAACTATGCGTATCAGACATTTAGTTGCGACCAGTGTGCGGCCAGCCCGGGTATGGCGGGTACCGTAGTCGGCGTCGCAAGCGGCACTTTCAACGACGGGACAAAACCGATCACCTCCATATCGCTGCGAGACATAAGTAGAGGCCTCTTCACACAGTACCTGCTTGATCAGGTCGGGAAAATCATTGAAAGGCACGCTGATTTTTTTGAGAGGGCCAATACGAGTCTAATAAAAAGATTCATAAACCAGCAACTGCTGGTGAACGCCACCGTCATCGAGGTGGAAAGGGAATCGGCCGAAGTGAATCTGACGCTGCAGTATATTGATCCGAATAGCCTTAATGCGGACGACGGATATTACGACAATGAGGATATTCTGGAAGGACTGCGCACCGCCGGAATCTTTCTCAGCACGTCCCCCAACCCCACCGAAGACGACCACACGGTTGATCATAAGATAGAGTTCATAGACCGGAATGAGATACTGCACGAGGGGTTTATGATAAGGACCAAACCCATCACGGGTTTGAAGCCGAATACCACCTATTATTATCGCTCCTACTACACCTACTACAACGACGACTACGGCATCAGAACAACCCAATACGGGGAGGAAAAGTCTTTCAAGACAAAAGGCTCCGAAGTGAAGGTGACTTTGATGTGGAACTTTGTTGCCGATGTGGATGTGCATATCATTGAGCCGTCCGGTTTCGAGATCTATTATGGGAACAAGCATTCATCCACAGGCGGCTTTCTGGATTACGACAACGTAGTGGCTTTTGGCCCCGAGAATATATACTGGGCACATGCGCCGGAGGGGGTATATTATGTTTACCTGCATCATTTCTCCGGCGAAAATGCAGGAAGTTACACGGTTATGCTTCAAATAAACGGGCAATACCGCATATTCCGGGGTTTTATAGGCGTCGCCCAGGCCGTTCCCATAACTTACTTCAATCCCGAAGAAGGCATTGTTGAAAACAGATCCATGGAAATGATGGACGCTAAAAACATAACCATCTCGACGGAAAAAAAGAAATAGACTTGCCGGATTATTTTCTTTCCGTGTCTTCTGTACCTCCGTGTTGAAAAACAAACCGTTTCAAACACGGAGGTACATTCATAAAATGGGTGCATTTCAAAATGCAGTTCTTCATACCTGTGCCCGTCATTGCAGGACAGCGCGCCGTGCACCCGCAATGCGACGAACGAAACAAACCACGGAAAAAAATAAATAACCCCAAAACCCCAATTCTTCGTG
>JAIRXI010000420.1 GCA_031268395.1 Tannerella sp.
ACTTCGTCGGCGATGCCTGCCGCCACCAGGTTCTTGGCGATGTGCCGGGCAGCATACGCGGCCGAACGGTCTACTTTCGAGGGGTCTTTGCCCGAGAAGGCGCCACCGCCGTGCGCGCCCTTGCCGCCATACGTGTCGACGATGATTTTCCGTCCGGTCAGTCCCGTATCGCCGTGCGGGCCGCCGATCACGAACTTGCCTGTCGGGTTGACATGGCAGGTGATCGGCGTATCGAACAGCGTCCGGATGGCTTCCGGATAGCGGGCCTTGACGCGCGGGATCAGGAGATTGACGACGTCTTCCCTGATTTTCTCTGCCATGGCGCGGTCGGCGTCTTCCTGCGAAAGGCCGTTGCCGGCGGCAACAAACTCGTCGTGCTGGGTGGAGACGACAATCGTGTCGATACGCAGCGGCGTACCGTCTTCGGCGTATTCGATCGTCACCTGGCTCTTGGCGTCCGGCCGGAGGTAGGGCATCAATGCCGGTTCTTCCCGGCGGATCAGGGCCAGTTCCTTCAGCAGCATGTGTGAAATGTCGAGCGCCAGCGGCATGTAGTTGGCCGTTTCGCGGGTGGCATAGCCGAACATCATACCCTGGTCGCCGGCGCCCTGTTCATAGGGGTCGGCCCGTTCCACGCCGCGGTTGATGTCGCCGCTCTGCTCGTGAATGGCCGAGAGGACGCCACACGACCGGGCTTCAAACTGATATTCGCTTTTCGTGTAACCGATCCGCTCAATGACGCCGCGCGCCACTTCCTGCACGTCCACATAGGCTTTTGACTTGACTTCGCCGGCCAGTACAACCTGTCCGGTGGTTACCAGCGTTTCGCAGGCTACTTTCGAGTTCGGGTCACTGGCCAGAAACTCGTCCAGCAAAGCGTCCGAAATTTGGTCGGCTACTTTGTCGGGGTGTCCTTCCGACACCGATTCGGAGGTGAATAAATAACTCATCACGTTTCTATTTTACTTTATTGTTAAAAATGACGAACTGAAAGTGAAGGCGGGCAGGCAAACCCGGGTATCCGGAATGGATGTTTTAGCATTTTTTCCCGTGGTTGCAAGCAATACAAATCTTTCCACTTCAATTCGGCGACAAAGATATAAATTATTTTTGAAATACGGCGGGGATGTATTCCAAAGGGTGCATTTCAACCTGTCGTGCGCCGTCATTGCGACGAAGGAAGCAATCGCCGATACACGCAGGGATTGCTTCCCTGCGTTCGCAATGACGGTGCACGGTGCGCTGTCCTGCAATGACGGGCACAGGTATGAAGAACGACATGTTGAAATGCACCCTGTTCCAAATGTTGCATTGAGTACACAGGTCAAATTTTTTCAGGTAAGCACAATTGAACGGGAAAAAATGATTACTTTTGTCCGTTCCAAATGAGTGATAATAATAAACAGTAAAAAAATCAGACTTGTATGAAATTTGACGTATCAAGCTCGGCGCTTATGTTGCGCCTGCAATCCATCGGCAAGGTGATCGCAACGAAAAACACACTGCCTGTCTTGGATTGTTTCCTGTTCCTGCTGGAAGACGACAAACTGACCGTCACCGCGTCGGACATGGAAACCCGCCTGACCACCAGCGTGAAAGTAATGAATGTCCAGGGTTCCGGTCTTTTTGCCATTTCGGCGAAGATGTTGCTGGAACCGCTGAAGAAACTGCCCGAACAGCCTCTGACGTTCGATATTAATGATGAAAACATGGAGGTTTTCATTTATTTCGAGAATGGCAAATACAATTTTATCGGACAGAAGGGGGATACCTATCCCCAGCAGAAGGGGTTGACTGACGCTCATACCTCAATTGCGCTGGAATCGCAAGTGTTGTTGAACGGCATCGGCCGCACGCTGTTTGCCGCGGCGGATGACGAACTCAGGCCGGTGATGAACGGCGTTTTTTTCGATATTCAGGCCGAATCCCTGACCTTTGTCGCTTCCGACGGGCACAAACTGGTACGGCTGCGCAACGATGCCGTCCGGTCGGAAGGCCGCGCGTCGTTCATCCTGCCGAAAAAGCCGGCCAACCTGTTGAAAAACCTGCTTCCCAAAAGCAGTGATTCCGTGGAAATCCGGTTTGACGAGAACAACGCCTATGTCCTTACCGAAGGCTACGAAATGGTATGCCGCCTGATTGAAGGGCGTTACCCGAACTACAACGGCGTGATTCCGCAGGACAACCCGAACCGGGTGACGGTCGAGCGTCTTCCGCTCCTCAATGCGCTGGAGCGGGTGTCCGTTTTTTCCAATCCGGCAAGCAGTTTGGTGAAGTTGCAACTGGATGGGAACCGGATCGTCGTTTCTGCTCAGGACATCGACTTTTCGACTTCCGCCGAAGAGAAAATCCATTGCCAGTACGGAGGCGAAGAATTGAGTATCGGCTTCAAGGCGACCTTCCTGATCGAAATACTGAACAATATCAGTGCAAACGAGATCGTGCTGGCCCTGGCCGATCCCTCTCGCGCCGGCACCGTCGTGCCCGTTGAAAATGAGGAAAACGAAGATTTGCTGATGCTGCTCATGCCGATGGTGTTGAACGATTAAAAACCGGATGTTCATGCAGTTGAATTTAGTAAATCCGCTGGCGTTCTTTGACCTGGAGACTACGGGCATCAATATCAGTAAGGACCGGGTGGTTGAAATTTCCATCCTGAAGGTTTCTCCGGACGGCAAAGAGGAGAGCCGGACGCGGCGAATCAATCCGGAAATGCCGATACCTCCCGATGCAACCAGAATACACGGAATCACGGACGAAGACGTAAAGGATTGCCCGACCTTCAAGGCCGTGGCCCGATCTTTGGCCGCCCTGATCGAGGGCTGCGATCTGGCCGGGTTCAATTCAAACCGGTTCGACATCCCGTTGCTGGCGGAAGAATTTCTGCGTTGCGACGTGGATATAGACCTGAGCAAAAGAAAATTTGTAGACGTGCAGACCATCTTTCACAAAATGGAGCAGCGTACGCTTGCGGCAGCCTACAAGTTTTACTGCAACAGCGACCTTGACCATGCACACAGCGCCGAAAACGATACCAGGGCAACGTATGAGGTATTGAAGGCTCAGCTGGACAGGTATCCGGACTTGCAGAACGACATCAAGTCTCTTTCCGAGTTTTCGAGTTTCACAAACAACGTGGATTTTGCCGGGCGGATGATATATAACAGTAAAAAGGAAGAAGTCATCAATTTCGGCAAATACAAGGGCCGGCTGGTGACGGAAGTCCTGAGCATTGATCCGTCCTATTATACGTGGGTGATGAACGGCGACTTTTCGCTGAACACCAAAAAGCTCCTGACCGAGATCCGCCTGCGTGGGATGCGGGGGAAAAACAGTTGACGTTTTCCGGACAAGTACCGGCAATACCTGCAGGATATATGAAAAAAATCGGCATTTTAACCGGCTGTCTGGCGCTGATTTTATGCGCATGTACGGCCAGGGGGAAAAAGACGGATACGCCGGTTGAATATTACGGCGTGTCCTTTATTTGTCCGGCGGGATGGGACGTGTCCAAAACGGAAGACTATGGGGCTGTTCAAATGGTTACGATTGAGAAAATGGGATTTTCTTCCAGCGGAATCCTGACAGTTACCCTGCAGGATGAAGGATGCGAACTCGACGATCTGCTCCGGGATTTTATGGAAGCAATGGAAGAAAATGCCATCTTCTCAAATCTGAAGTTTCGGGATGTGACGGATGGCTTTTACGGAAAATATGGGGGGCTTGCGTGCGAATACACGACTTCGGTGTTGTCGGTGCCTCATCAAGGCTGTATTTATGTATTTAACGCAAACGGGAAAAACCTGGGTATTCTTCGACAGGAAGCGACGGAAGATTTGAAAGTAAACAGATCCGGATTTGAAAAACTGGCGGAAAGTTTTACGGTAAATTAGGACAAATGATGAAGAGCAGGAAAATCATACTGGGTATCACGGGCAGTATTGCCGCATACAAGGCGGCGGTACTGCTTCGTTCCTTCATAAGGAAGGGCGCTGAGGTACAGGTCGTGATGACGGACGCTGCCAGGGAATTTATTACGCCGCTGACGCTTTCCACGCTGAGCGGCAGGCCGGTTGTCAGTGATTTTTTCAGCCGGCGCGACGGTTCGTGGCACAGCCACGTCGACCTGGGCCTGTGGGCCGACGCGATGTTGATTGCGCCTGCCACGGCTTCGACCATCGGGAAAATGGCGAACGGCATCGCAGACAACATGCTGGTCACGACCTATCTTTCCTGCCGGGCGCCGGTATTCGTTGCGCCGGCCATGGATCTGGACATGTTTGCGCATCCGGCCATGCAGCAGAACCTGGCGTGCCTGCGTTCGTTCGGAAACCGGATCATTGAGCCGGCCGAGGGCGAGCTGGCCAGCCATTTGGTCGGAAAGGGACGGATGGAAGAGCCGGAGCGGATTGCCGGCATCCTGGAAGACTTTTTTGCTTCCTGCGACGACCTGCGGGGGAAAAAAATACTGGTGACGGCCGGGCCGACACATGAAAAGATTGATCCCGTGCGTTTCATAGGCAATTACTCTTCCGGAAAGATGGGTTTTGCCCTGGCGCACGCCTGCGCTCTCCGGGGCGCCGCAGTGGAACTGATTGCAGGACCTGTCTCGCTGCGGGCAGCGCATCCGCTTATCCGGCGGACAGACGTGGAATCGGCAAGCGAAATGCAGGTGGCGGCCGCGGATATTTTCCCGGCGATGGATGCCGCGATTCTTTGCGCCGCAGTAGCCGACTACCGGCCCGAAAAGCCGCGGGAAAGCAAGATCAAACGCGAAAAGGACGATCGCCTGACGCTGGCTTTAGTGCGGAACGATGACATTGCGGCCATGCTGGGCGGCATGAAACGCGCCGGGCAGGTGGTCGTGGGCTTTGCGCTGGAAACGGATAACGGCATGGTTCATGCAACGGAGAAACTGAAACGTAAAAACCTGGACCTGATTGTGCTGAATTCGTTGCAGGACGAAGGCGCCGGTTTCGGGCACGACACGAACCGGATCGTCATGATCGACAGGAAAGGGGAAATGACGCCCGTCCCCCTGAAAAACAAGCAGGACGTGGCCGCGGATATTGCGGCAAAACTGGTCACTTTATTAAAATAAGGCATTATGAGTAGAACATGGTTATTTTCGGGGATATTTTCCCTGGCGGCGGTGATGGTGACGGCGCAGACAGCCGAACTGAACGCCCGCCTGACCATCAACAGCGACAAAATACAGGGTACCAACAAGCAAATATTTACGACGTTGCAAACGGCGCTGACCGAATTTGTCAACAACAAGAAATGGACGACCGCGACGTTTGCACAAAACGAACGCGTTGACTGTACATTCACGATTATCCTGAACGAAATGCAGGACAGTCACTTCAAGGGCGAGATACAGATACAGGCGCGCCGGCCGGTGTACAATTCGACGTATTCGACGACGGTATTCAATTTCCGCGATACGCAGTTTGATTTTGACTACACCGAGTTCGAGCCGCTGGAATATACGGAAAACGTATTGAATACCAACCTGACGGCAACGATCGTCTTCTATGTCTATACGATTCTGGGGCTGGATTTCGACAGTTTTTCGCCCAAGGGCGGAAGTGCGTTTTTGCAGGAGGCGCAGCACATTGTCACCCTGGCACAGTCGCAAATGTCGTGGACAGGCTGGAAAGCGTTTGACAGCGACCGCAACCGCCACGCGCTGGCAACGGCGCTGACCGAAAACAACGGCGAAGGCTTCCGCCAGTTCTGGTATGACTATCACCGGAAAGGGCTGGACGAAATGGCGGCAAACGCCGACCGCGGACGCACCAATATCATCGCCGCCCTGCCGGCGCTGACCACCCTGAAAAGCGCCAGACCCAATTCCGTCCTCCTGCAACTATTTTCCGACGCCAAACTGGATGAAATCGTCGCCATTTATTCCAAGGCAACGACGCAGGAAAAACAGGAAGGGCTTAAGGCGCTGTCGAATCTCTTCCCGACGGAAACCGGCCGGCTGGAGGCGCTAAAAAGATAAACACATGTTGAAATCCCTCTCCATACGTAATTTCGTCCTGATAGACCGTCTGAACATCGAGTTTGAAGACGGCTTTTCCGTGATGACGGGCGAAACCGGCGCCGGAAAATCCATTATCCTCGGCGCCCTGGCCCTGGTACTGGGTCAGCGGGTAGACAGCAAAAGCATCCAGGCTCATGCGGAAAAATGCGTCGTCGAAGCGCTTTTCGACCTGTCGGCATATCGTCTGGAAGAATTTTTCTCCAGCCATGACCTGGAATATGACGCCCGGAACTGTATTTTGCGCCGCGAACTGCACCGTTCCGGCAAGTCGCGTGCCTTCGTCAACGACACCCCGGCGTCCCTTTCCGTCATAAAATCCCTTGGCGACAGGCTGATCGACATCCATTCGCAGCACCAGAACCTGCTCCTGGCAGATACGCATTTTCAGCTGAACGTGGTGGACGTCATGTCCCAAACGGGACCCCTCTTAAAAACATACGGCGAAACCTATAACCGTTATCTTTCGCTGTCGGCGCAGTTGACCGCGCTGGTGGAAAAGGCGGCGAAGGAAAAAGAAGAAGAAGACTACCTCCGTTTCCAGTTCGAAGAATTGAAGACCGCACACCTGGCAGAAAATGAACAGACGGAACTGGAACAGGAATGGGACACGCTGACACATGCGGAAGAAATCAAACTGGCGCTCTACAAAGTCACCTCGCTCCTGAACGGAGACGAACAGGGCGCTGTCCGGATGGTAAAAGAATCCGCTTCAGCCATGGCCGGGCTGGAAGCCTGTTTCCCGAAAGCCGTGGAATATGCCGAAAGGCTGCGTTCGGCCTGCATTGACCTGAACGACCTGAGTTCGGAAATGGAAACCCTGAAAGAAGATATTGAATATAATCCGGAGCGCATGGAATGGGTAAACAGCCGTCTGAATACGCTGTACTCCCTTCAGCAGAAACATCACGTGTCGTCCGTCGGAGAACTGATGGCGTGCCGGGACGCCTTCGACGGACAGTTGCAGCTCATCGATTCGTACGAGGAAGAAATCGCCTCGCTGACAGAACAGCAGGCGGAGGTCTACCGGCATCTGACAGCGCAGGCCGCCGAAATCAGCGCGATGCGGAAAAAAGCCGCCGGGTCTGTCGAACAGCCGCTGGTTCAGCGGATGATGCAGCTGGGCATGACCAACACCCGCTTCAAGATCGAGTTTGCCGACAAACCGCGACCGTCCGCAGACGGGATGGACGAAATCGCATTCCTGTTCTCGGCCAACAGGAACGAGCCGCTGAAACCGGTCGCGCAAACGGCCTCCGGCGGAGAAATCTCCCGCCTGATGCTCTGCGTAAAAGCGATGATTGCCGGATTTGCCGCCCTGCCGACCATTATTTTTGACGAAATCGATACGGGAACATCCGGCGACATTGCCGACCGGATGGCCGGCATCATGCAGGAACTGGGGCAGCGCATGCAAGTGATTGCCATCACGCACCTCCCCCAGATCGCCGCCAGGGGCAGGGTACAATACTTCGTGTACAAGCAGGATACGGACGAACGCACGTACACCCGCATCCGCCGGCTGGACGAGGCGGAACGGGTGCATGAAATCGCCCGCATGTTGAGCGGCGCCACACTGACGGACGCATCCGTGGCGAATGCGAAAGAACTGCTGAACGGCAGCATAAAATAAATCACATACATATACATAAACAGGGCAGGAATGAAAGACGAAGGGATGATATTTGGCATCCGGGCCGTTATGGAAGCCGTGCAAAGCGGCAAGGAAATTGACAGGCTGCTTGTGAAAAAGGATTTGCAGGGCGATTCGGTCAGGGAACTGCTTGCGCTGCTGAAAGAACGTGGCATCCACTGCCGGCGTGTGCCGCCGGAAGGATTGAACCGCATCACGCGAAAAAACCATCAGGGCGTGATCGCATACGTCTCCGAAGTAACGTATCACCGGCTCGAAAACGTAGTGCCGTCCCTGTTTGAACAGGGGAAAGACCCGTTTCTGGTACTGCTGGACGGCATTACGGACGTGCGCAATTTCGGTGCGATTGCACGGACATGCGAATGTGCCGGGGTGGATGCGCTCGTGATTCCGTCGAGAGAAAGCGTCACCGTCAATGCCGACGCCATGAAAACGTCGGCCGGAGCGCTGAACCTGCTGCCCGTATGCAGGGAACACTCCATTCGCGGAGCGATCCGGTTTCTCCGGGACAGCGGCGTGAAGGTCGTGGCCGCCAGCGAAAAGGCCGCCGTCAATTATACGGACATAACCTGTGACGTGCCGGTCGCCATCGTGATGGGAGCGGAAGACAGCGGCCCCGCACCCGAAAATCTGCGCATCTGCGACGAAACGGTCAAAATCCCGCAGTATGGCGCGATCGCCTCGCTCAACGTCTCGGTCGCGGCCGCCATCCTGACCTACGAAGTCGTCCGGCAAAGAAATCTCAAAAAATCAACAACCCAAAAATAACAGACAGACAGCAATGAAGCACGTCATTACCACCCCGCAAGCCCCCGCCGCGATCGGGCCATACAGCCAGGCCATACAGGCCGGGAATTTATTATTTATCTCCGGGCAGCTGGGCCTGGACCCGGCCACCGGCACGTGGGCCGAAGGCGGCGCGGGAGAACAGGCCGCGCAGGCCCTCAAAAACATAAGCGCCATCCTGTCTGCCGCCGGATACGCCATGCAGGACATTGTGAAAACAACCGTCTTCCTGGCCGACATGGCCGACTTCGCCACCGTAAACGAAGTCTATGCCGCCCGGTTCAGCGGCGATTTCCCGGCACGCTCTGCCGTAGCCGTCCGGACGCTTCCCAAAAACGGCCTGGTCGAAATCGAAGTCATCGCCGCCAGATAATCCCGGGCAGAGGAGCGTGATACGTTCCGCCGGGGTTTCATTATGCCAGGCTGTGAATCCCCATGCCCGGCGTATTGTCTTCGCTGCGTCGCTCCCCGCTCGGCGTAGCGTCTCGCTACGTCGGGTTAAAAGCAAGCCTCCAGGCTTGTCGCAAGTCGCCCGGCGAAGACGCTATGCCGGGCGACAGTTCCTGCCTTACAGCAAGCCCGGAGGCTT
>JAIRXI010000021.1 GCA_031268395.1 Tannerella sp.
GCGCCTTCATTTTCGCTCTATGACCTGACATGCGAACAGGAAAACAACCCGACAGGGATTGAAACGCAGCAGCCCGGCTTCAGCTGGAAAACGCTTGCGACGGAACGCGGTTTCATCCAGTCGGCCTACCGGGTGCTGGTGGCCGACGCGCCGGAACAGCTGGAACGGAACAACGGAAACATCTGGGACAGCGGCAAGACCGCTTCGTCACAGTCGATACTGGTAAGCTACGGCGGACAGCCGCTGAAACCGTCCGCCGTCTACTACTGGAAAGTGCAGATATGGGACAGCGCCGGTCAGCCGTCGGCCTGGAGCGCCGTCCGGTCGTTTGCGATGGGGCTGCTGTCGGACCGCGACTGGGGAAAGGCTTCCTGGATTGCGCTGGAAAAGGACCGAAGGGACGAACACATCGTGCCCGGACTGACGGACGTGAACAAAGGGCTGGACGGACGGAAAACCGGATTCTACAAGCTGCCCCTGTTCCGCAAATCCTTTACGCCGGGAAAGCCCGTCAAGCGTGCCGTGGCCTGTGTGGCCGGGCTGGGGCAGTTTGACTTTTTCCTGAACGGCGGGAAGGTGGGGAACCATTTCCTGGACGCCGGATGGACACTGTATGAAAAGGAGGCGCTGTATGTTACGTTCGACGTGACGCAGCAGCTCCGGGCGGGCGAGAACGTGCTGGGGATGATGCTGGGTAACGGCTTTTACAATACGCCTTTCGAGCGTTACCTGAAACTGCTCATTTCCTACGGCGCGCCGAAGATGAAACTGATGCTGCGGCTGGAATATGCCGACGGATCGGCAGAAGAGGTCGTGTCGGACACTTCGTGGAAAGCAGCCGAAGGGCCGGTCACCTTTTCGAGCATCTACGGAGGTGAAGATTATGATGCCGGACGGGACCGGGAAGGATGGTCGAGTCCCGGCTTCGACGACGCCGCCTGGCAGAAAGCCCTGCCGGCAAACTATGCCGGACGGCTGATCCCGCAACGCGCCACGCCGCTGACGGTTCATTCCGAAATACCGGCTGTCACATGCTACAAAAACGCCAAAGGCAACTGGGTCTACGACCTGGGGCAGAACTTCTCCGGCATTGTCCGTCTGGAGGTACATTCGGAAAGCGGCCGGACGGTGAGGCTTCACCCGGCGGAACTGCTGAATCCCGACAGCACGGCCAACCAGAGCGCTTCCGGCTACCCGTTCTATTTCACCTACACCGCCGGGGGACGCGGCGGCACGGAACGCTGGCAGCCGCAGTTCACCTACTACGGCTTCCGGTACGTGGAGGTGGAAGGCGCCGTGCCGGCCGGACGGGACAACCCGGAGAGCCTGCCGGAGATCGTGTCGCTGACCGGCCTGCACACGTGCAATTCGGCGCCCGAAGCCGGCTCGTTTGCCTGCTCCAAGCCGATGTTCAACCGGATTCACTCGCTCATCGACTGGGCGATGCGCAGCAACATGGCCAGCGTGCTCACCGACTGTCCGCACCGCGAAAAGCTGGGATGGCTGGAACAGGCGCACCTGATGCAGTATTCCCTGCAATACCGCTACAACCTGTCCCGCCTCTACGCGAAAGTAATGAATGACATGCGCGCCTCGCAGCTGGAAAACGGGTGCATCCCGACGATCGCGCCCGAATACGTCCGCTTTTCAAACGGCTTTGAAGACACGCCCGAATGGGGAAGCGCATTTATCATTTGCCCGTGGTACGTCTACCGGTGGTATGGCGACCGCCGGATGCTGGAAGAATACTATCCCGCCATGCAGCGTTACCTGGACTACCTGGGGACGCGCGCCGACAATCACATCGTGGCCTACGGCCTGGGCGACTGGTTCGACATCGGCCCGAAACGTCCCGGATATGCCCAGCTGACATCCAACGGCGTGACGGCGACCGCCATTTATTACTACAACACGACCATCATGCGGCAGGTAGCCTCCCTGCTGGGCAAATCCGCCGACGCCGCCCGCTACGGAACGCTGGCCGGAGACATCAGGCGCGCCTTCCTGGCCGCCTTCTACGACCCCGCCACCGGCCACATCGAACGAAACAGCCAGACGGCCAGCGCGATGGCGCTCTACACCGGCCTGGTCGACGGCGACCTGCACGACACGATTCTCCGCAACCTGACAGACGACATCCGCGGCCGCAACAACGCTCTCACGGCCGGCGACGTGGGATACCGCTACGTGCTTCGCGCGCTGGAAGAAAACGGCCGTTCGGACGTGATTTTCGACATGAACAGCAAGTACGACGTCCCCGGATACGGCTGGCAGCTGGCGCACGATGCAACCGCCCTGACGGAGTCCTGGCAGGCCTACGGCTTTGTATCGAACAATCATTTTATGCTGGGGCACCTGATGGAGTGGCTGTACGGCGGACTGGGCGGCATCCGGCAGCAGGAAAATTCGGTAGCCTTCCGCGAAGCGCTTATCGACCCGCAGGCCGTCGGCGACGTGCGCAGCGCGCAGACCCGCTACGAATCGCCCTACGGTACCATCCGCTGCGAGTGGGAGAAAAGGGAGAATGGCAGTTTCCGGATCAGCGTCGCCATACCGCCCAACAGCACGGCAAAAATCGCCATTCCCGCAGCCGGCCCCGAACAGGTGACGGTCGACGGTCTCCCCCTATCCGCCTCGAACGACGTCCGCGTAGCCGGAACGGAGAACGGGAAACTGTGGCTGGAAACGGGTTCCGGAACCTACCTGTTTGAAAGCGGAAACTGATAAAAGCACGCAGATGACGCAGACCGGACGGATTTGCGCAGATACGGGAAAATAGAAACGTCAGGAATTTTAATAACAAAACAACCTCAGCAGCAAGCAGGCAGGCATGCCCCCCGGCAACACCTCATTCCCTTATCCTTTGGAACCGGAGAAGGAGGTAATGAGGTCGGTTTGTGTGATGTATTCCCCGCGCTACTGAGGTTGTTTTGTTATTAAAAGGAGGTGGAAAGGAGGTGGTCTGTCTGAAACGAAGGTTTGCCGTGTGGCTGTCATCAAGCGCTTCGTCCCGTGAACACATGGTTTTATCCGTGATCCGGCTGTTCCCTTTGTGTCCTCCGTGTCTGCGTGTTTGAATAGCAGGTAACAAAGAACGGAGGCGAACCCGCACCGGCGTCCGCCCCCATCACTCTGTAAAAAAGACGTTTTGTAAACGCCATCCCGTTCCTCGTTCATCACCACCTCCTTTTAATAATAAAACAACCTCAGTAGCAAGCAAGCAGGCATGAACCCCCCGGCAACACCTCATTCCCTTATCCTTTGGAACCGGAGAAGGAGGTAATGAGATTACGCCTGTTTTTCCTGAAAATCCGGTCTACCTTTCGGCAACAGGCAGCTACCACGGCCCGCAAGAGTCTGCCTTTTGCCGATAGCTGTCTACCTTTCCGCCGTTTCAGTCTACCTTTTCGCTGTTTTCGTCTACCTTTCCGCCGTTTTAGTCTACCTATCGACCATCGATAGCTACCTTTCGGCTATAGGGAGCTACCTTTTGACCGCAAAAAAAAGAAATATGTTTTGAAATAACAACGACTGCGGTTAACTGTTTTTTTTCGACGCTTCTTTCTTAATTATCCCAACATGTCCATTAGACACTTCCTCCGTCGTGTCCGGGAGGCCCTGCCGGTAAAAAACGGCCCGCAACACACGATGGCCCGGGACGGCCGGTACGGGTTGACGGGCAGATATTCCGTTTGCTGCCTGCCGGCAGTCTTCTCTTCCGGACACGACAGGAGAAGCGTCTATTTTTATTAAAACGCTCATTTTAAGGATAAAAACAGATTGTACGGGGCAAATTCCCCTATGGAAATCGGGAATTCCCTAATGGGAATTGGTAATTTCCATGCAGGAATTGGAAATTTCCCGAACGGGAATTGATAATTTCCCTGTGGGAATTGGGAATTTCCATGCAGAAATTGGTGATTTCCCTATGGAAATTGGTGATTTCCCGGCGGGAATTGGTAATTTCCCTATGAGAATTGGTAATTTCCATGTAGTAATTGGGTATTTCCTTATGGAAATTGGGCATCTTCCAGGGGAAAATTGGGGATTTTCCGGCTGTATGCAGACGTCAGAAGGGGTATCCGACGGCAATGTGGAATCCGAAGCCTTCGTGACGCGTCTTGTTGAAATACCCGCTTTTGCCGGTGTCGTAGGGGACGTGGAGAGCGACGCCTGCGTCAAGGCGAATGACCAGGGCTTCAAAGTTGTAGCGGAGGCCGGCGCCGGTGCCGACGGCAATGTCTTCCGCGAGGCGGCGCCATTCGATCTTCCCGCCGGCAAGCCCGTCCGTGCCGTCGCCGCGGAGCAGCCAGACGTTGCCCGCGTCCAGGAACAGGGCGCCTTCCAGGTCGCCAACCAGCTGGAAACGGTATTCCAGATTCCCTTCCAGTTTCAGGTCGCCGGTACGGTCCATATTGTCGAGGCGACTGTTCCTGTCCGGGCGGACACGTCCCGGTCCGATAGAGCGGATGGAAAAGGCCCGGATGCTGTTGGCCCCGCCCACGTAGAACTGTTCGCTGTAGGGCGAGACCGTCGAATTACCGTAGCACCAGATCACGCCGCCGCCAATCCGTCCGACCAGGCGGCTGTTGCGGTTCAGCACATGGTTGTAGCGCAGTTCGGCGGTCAGTTTTAAGAACTGGGAGAACGGATTCCCCAGCAGTTTCCGGTTTCTCTCATACCCGTTTCCCGCCAGGGCGTAGAGGGACGAGAGGATGTTGCCCGACTCGGCGACGGAGAATTGCCACCAGGTCGTGTGCCGTCCCTTCCTCACCGGCGCATTGTCCAGCGTGTAGGTGTAGCTGACGGAAGGGATGAACTGGTCGCGGAGGCTCTGGAACAGGGCGCGGTTGTAGCCGGCGATGCTGTCGAAACGCGCGGTAGTCCTTTCCAGCCGGTTGAACGAGAGGTTGAAGGGCGTGAAGGAATGGCTCCGGATGAGATTGGGGGTGAAGTCGTATCTCGCGCTGCCGCCGAACGAGAGGATGCGGAAGAAGTCGGCCCGGTTCAGGCGGCTGGCATAGAGCTGGACGGTTGTGGAGGCCGGGAAGTAGCGGGTGCGCCGGATAAATGCGGGGATCAGTACCCGGGGGAAGACGAAGGTGCCGGTGGTGCCGTATTCGTAGTTGTCCGTCAGGGAGCCGGAAGAGTGTCTCGCCAGCCATTCGTACGATCCGTTGAGGCCGACGCTCAACGATTCACCCCCGCCGAACAGGTTGTTTTTCGTCAGGGAAAACGATGCGCCCGGGCCGATGCGTCCGTTGCTGTTGGCCGTGAAGTTCACTTCCGTCTCCCCGCTCAGCGGCAGGTCATACGTCGCCCGGATGTCCACGTCCAGCGTGTCGCAGCGGCGCGATTCGCTCCGGGGCGCATACTGCATGTCGACATACCGGAACACCGCCAGGCGGTTCAGCCTCGCCTGGGTCTGCGTCTGGCGGACCTGGGAATACAGGTCGCCCGGACGGAAGGCGAGCCGGCCGTACAGCGCCCCCGGACGGAGGTGCAGCTTGTCCCGGTAGTGAATGACGATGCCCCTGTAGAGGAGTGAATCGTTTGGCGGCTCGCTGGCATACCCGTACAGGCGGATGGCGACATCCCCGATTTTCCAGGGGCGCATGGCTGCCGGCGGGACGTTCGGCGCCGGTCCGACCCTCAGGCGGACTTTCTGCGGCGAAAGCGTGCTGTCGGCCGTGTAGACGATGTGTCCGGGACGGAAATAGAAATAACCGCTGTTGCGCATCAGGGTGGCGATCCGCCGGCGCTCCTCCTCCAGCCGGATGACGCTGAACTGATCGCCCGCCCGGATCAGGCGGCCCTCGTCCTGGAGCTTCAGCAGCGTGTCTGCCCGCGACTGCATCCGGCGATATTCGATGGAGTCGTACGTATATGGCTCGTTCATCGTCAGCCTGTAATGCACCTTTACTTTCAGGGAATCCCGGCTGTGCGGCTCCGCTTCCCAGGAAGCGGTGCCGTCGAAGTAGCCATGCTCCCGCAGCAGGTTCCGGACGATGCCCGTCCGCAATTCCGGATTGACGGAAGACAGCAGTACCGGACGCGAGGCAAAACTCTTGAACATCCACCGGCTGAACCGGCCCGGCCTGTCGGCAAACGCGCTGTATATCCACAGTCCGAAGGGGAAGGGTATGCGAATCCGCGAACTGCCGAAAAAAGCATTGTTCGGGGGACAGGCCAGCGCGGCTTCGATTTCGCGCATGGTCTCGTCGCCCGCAGCCGAAAGGTCTTCGTCCGTAACTTCTATTTTCCGGATGCCGGTATACAGCCGTTCGCCCGGCGACAGGCGCGCCGTCGTCGAGCAGGCCGTCCACAGTCCCGGCAAAACCAGGAGCAACAGCCACCGGAGGGCATTTGCGCCCCCGCCTCTACTTCTTCCCATCCTTTCCTTTCTCCTCTTCCTCTTCCCCGACCGCAGCCGGCTTTTTCCGGAAAAGAAACAGGTCATACAGGTGCCTCATCTTTCTCCGGAAGACGATGCCCACCCCGTATTTCGCGATTTCTCCTTCCAGCAGGCTTTCGTAGCGACGGTTGTAGAAAAGTTTTACATGGCGGTTGCTGCTTGCGTCGAGGCGATATTCGACGGAGGCGTCGTTGAGGAACAGGTTGTCCTGGGCGACGTCGTCGCCCGTTGAGACGCGTCCGCCCAGGACGACGTTGATCCGCTCGTTGTAGAAGCGTTTCGAGAAACGGAAGGTATAATCCGTCCGTCGTCCGCCGCCGGTCGGAGTCTCGTCGTAACGATCCATGTTGAAATTGAAATCCATATCCTTCAGCAGGTTTCCGGTGATGTTGTTGATTTCGCTTTGCAGGAAACTGTTCAGCGCCATCCCCATGTCCGGTTTCTTTTTCCCGGAGCCGTCGTCGGCCAGGTACATGCCGGCCAGCAGCAGGCTGACCGCCTGTTTGCTCCGTTCCTCCGGCCCCATGGCGATCAGCTGGCTCTGTATGGAAGCATCGTCCGGCGCGTCCAGCGTGAATTGCAGCGACAGGTTCGCCATCCGCTGTTTCACTTCAATCCCCGCATCGAAATTCACCGTGCGGGGCGCCTGGCCGCCCGCGCCGGTCGAGGTGCGGATGCGTTCGGTGGCCTTCAGGTTCAGGTACGGGTCAAGCGGATCGCCCGTCCATTCGATATAACTGTTTTCGCTGATCTTTAATGTCTTGTTGGCAATCACGGGCATGTTGTACTTCACCAGACCGTCCGACAGGGTGTAGCGGCCCGTCAGGATCAGGTCTCCCTGCCGGGTATACTGGAGCAGCAGGTCGCCGCCACCCTTCAGCTCCACCCGGCCGGAAGAGGCGTCGTCCAGGTCGATTCTCAGCTTTACGGACGGGTCGAGGCGGACGTTCAGCTGCATGTCCAGTCCGCCGACGGGCGCCCATTCGCGCGGCATCCCCGCAAAACGCCTCCCGGCGCGCCGCGGGACGGTATCCAGGAAATAGCTGAACGTCACCAGGTCGGTCATGCGATCCTGTACCGCCAGCGGCGACTCCTTCAGGATACATGCCAGGTTCGTGGCGTCCAGCAGGTGCAGCCGGCCCCTCATCTCCGGCGCGTTCAGCGGGCCTTTGAGCGTGGAATTGAGGTCTACGGACAGTTTGCCGTAAACGATGCTTTCGCCCGTCTTCGGCGCATTCATCAGCTGCATGTTGCTCGCCGTCAATGTCAGGTCGACTTCCGGCTTCACCGGTTCCCGGAAATCAATAGCGCCGTTGATCACGAAGGGGTTGTCTCCGACGGCGAAGATGCCGTAGTTGTCGAACAGCGCCCGGCTGTCGCGGATTTCCACCTTCCGGCCGTCGAAGCGGAGCTGTGTCCCGGCAGCCGTGATGCGGGCCGTCGCCGTGTCGGCCTGCAGGTATCCGTTCAGCAGCGGCTTGCTTGCCGTACCCGCGATCTTTGCGCGTCCCTGTAACGAGCCGTTCAACTGCGTAAGGCCTTCAAGGAACGGATCCATCATGCTCAGCGGCAGCCGGTTCATCTCGAAGTCTCCATCCAGGCGTCCGCCCTGTCCGGTGAAGCAGGAAGCGGCCAGCGTGGAGATTTCTTCCTTGTCGTGGAAGAGATGCAGGTCGACCCGGTGCTCTCCCCAGTTGTCCACGGGCATGTAGACGCCGCTCGCCAGGATTTCACCCACCCGGCCGTTCCGGTAGAACAGGTTGTCGACGCCCGCGTCCGCCGCAATCAGACAGCTCCGGTCCACAGGCACGTAGCGCAGCGACACGTTTGCCATGCCCCGCAGCGGCGACGTCCAGCCGAAGCCTTTTGATACCAGATCCAGGTCGATCCGGCTGATCTCGAGCATCAGTTCTTCCATCTTCGCCTCCTCTTCCCGCGAATGAAGCCACAGATAGGCATCGTTGGCTCCGTCCAGGCGGAGGTTGGCGGAGATGTCGCCCGCGTTTTTGATCTGCACATAGTTGTCGGGATTCACGGTGAAGGGCAAAAAGGCGATCACGACGTCCGGCTGCAGGTGAAAGCGCCAGCCTTCCGGCTGCTTTCCCGCCCGGAGGCCCAGCCGCAGACCGGTTTCGCCGCGTCCGTTCCGGTGATACGTCTCCAGCGTCGCTCCGTCGTCCTGCACCAGCCCTTCCCACCCGGCCGTGAACGGCTCCTGGTGGCGGAACTTGCGCTTGACAATCCCGCCCGCATACCGGATGCCCGCTGTGTCCTGCCACACGTCCATCCACAGCGTGTCAATCTTCGTCGTATCCCTGATCAGGGAGAACAGCCGGGCCGTCATCTGCACTCCGCTGTCGGGCGAGGTGGAAGCGTCGAGCGTGAAACGGTCGAAAAAGAGGTCGTTCTCCTGCAAACAGGCATGTGCGGGGTTGTCCTGCCCGGCAGTCATCCGCAGGGAAGCGTCGGGCAAGAGGGGCTGAAACTCCTGCAGCCGGATGGAGGAATCATTTTTCATCTGCTGCATGAAATAACCGGACACGCCGGTCAGTTTGTGGAGGGCGGTCTCCAGGTCCGTGTTTCCCGTGACCGTAATTCCCAGGTCGCCGACGTGGAAGGAGCATCGCGTGGTATCTTCGTCTCCGGCGGCATGGAAGGTCAGCGTCTTCGGGCTTACCTGCTGCTTTCCCAGCGTCATCTCCCAGTTCCCCAGGGTGACGTCCAGCCGGTGGTGTTTCCTCCGGTCGGTCTCCATTTCCGAGAACAGTTGGAACGAATGGGCCAGGGGCATGTCCGTCCACTTCATTCCGTACATGTCCAGCGAATCGACTCCGGCAATCAGCACAGCCGTTATTTTCTCTCTGCGGAGTTCCCCGTCCAGCGTGACGGTTCCTTTCGCATGGGGATATTCGCTGACCAGCGAGGCCTGCAGTCGATGTTCCTTCAGCAGACCCTCGACGGAAAGGCCGTAGAGGGAGTCGCCGGGGGTCTGGAGTTCCTCCAGTCTGCCGCTGACCTGCAGCCGGGTGGAGTCGTGAAACGGATCTGTCCCTCTCCCTTCGGCGCGGACGGAAGCCGTAAGCAGGGTAATGGAATCTCCGGGCATAAACCGGATCGGCGCCAGGCTGTCCGCGTCCAGTATCGCTTCATATTTTTCCAGGTGCGTGTCGTAATACCCGGCGAGGTGCAGCCTGCCCATCTGTCCGGAAGTCAGCAGCGTTGTCAGCCGGTAACTGCCTTTCGCCAGCGCTGCTTCCACGTCCAGCCGCGCATCTTCGGGAATGCGGAAACGCCCGGCATACGGAGGAGGCAGCGGCAGTCCCTGCAACAGTCCGGACGTCCCGGTAAGCGCAGTCAGGTGCAGTTCGCCCGAACGCAACGCCCCGTCGGTCACCTTCCGTACTTCGCCGTCGGCCTCTATCCGGAAAATGCCGGGCAGCTCGCCCAGCAGGCGCCGGAGGCACATCCGGTCCGGATTGCCCTCCAGCAATCCGGATACAGTGAGGAGCGTGTCCGGATAATAGCGTTCGATGTCGCGTGCATGCCTGCCCAGGGCCGTCAGCACGTCCCGCCTGTCCAGCGAGGCCTCCAGTTGCGAGCGAAACGTACCCAGAGGCGCCTCCGCCAGCGTCGACCAGGGGAGTTCCACCTGCGCGTAAACACTTGACCAGGGTGTCTGTATCAGCCAGCGGGGGACGGACAGCGCCGTTGAATCGGAAGAAACAGTTCCTTCCATGTACAGGGCCAGTCCCGACTGTTCGGAGGCGGAGAAGGAGCGGAGCAGGGCATGTATTTCACGGTCCCGGTAAAACAGGGTATCAAGCCGGACATGCAGGTCCGAAAGCGCGATGTGCGAGGGATCGAATCCCTGCCGGACAGCGGGCCGGCTGCCCGCGTCGCAGTCGACGGCTGCGCCGGCCAGCAGGAATTGCGCGGCGGAATAGCGCGCTGCGTCGAGGTCGATGTTTCCTCGCTTCAGGGTTATGCTGTCGAAGGCGGAAACGATCTCCAGGGAATCGGACGGCATCTGCAGGGCTGCGGAAACGCGCTGCAGACGGATGTCTTCCAGCTGCAACTTCCAGCGGAACGGATCGGTTGTGTCCGGCGGGGCAAGGGAGTCGATGCGGACATTCACCGCCACGTCGGAAAGCAGGAGACTGCCCAGCCGCAGTTCTTCGCGGGCGAGGCGAATCCGGTCGCCGGACGTCGTCAGGAAGCCGACGACGCCCGCAACTTCAAAGCCTTCCGTCCATACGCGGGTATTCAACCGCACCCTCTCCAGTTGAAATGCCTTTACCGACACTTCGCCCTCCAGCAGGGGAAGCGGACGCACGCTCGCGGTGGCATGACCGACGTAGAGAAGCGTGTCCCGCGCCGGACCGGTTACGGAGATTTCCCGCACCGTCAGGTTCAGTGGAAACGACAGTTGTATTTCTTCTGCCTGTACGTGCATCCCCGTAGCAGAAGAAACAGCCCGCATGATCCCGTTTACGGCCAGACGCTGAACAGGGGGGATATAAAGCAATACACCCGCAAGCAACAGAGCAAGCATGACCGCCAGGCAAACCCGTCCGGCGATTATCAAGCCTTTTTTTACGTACTTGTTCATACCGTATCATTTTCACAATAACAAAGATATGAAATTAATGGAGAATGGAACGCGGGGCATGAAGAATTATTCGGCCGGGGAAAAGCCGGAGGCACATGAAACCGGTGCAGTGGTCCTGACTGAAGTATAACGGCGCCTCAACCGTTATCCCGCCCCTGCAGGGTGCATTTCAACTTGTCGTGCCCCGTCATTGCGACGAAGGAAGCAATCCGGGTCATTCTTTCGCTGGATGGCTTCACTGCGTTACCAATGACTGCGCTTTCGCCAGTGACGGTCACACGTATGAAAAGCGACCATTTGAAATGCACCCGACACGTCTGTGTTCAATATCCGATCGAAGCGGGGGCTTCGAACCAATCGAAGCGAGGGCTTCGAACCAATCGAAGCGAGGGCTTCGAACCGATCGAAGCGAGGGCTTCGAACCGATCGAAGAGGAGGCTTCGATGCATGTCCGACAGGGTGCATTTCAACTTGCCGTGCGCTATCCCGCAATGACGGGCACAGGTATGAAAAACGACATTTTGAAATGCACCCGCCGGTGAGGCCTTGCCGGAAGACCGGGTTATCGGTGAATATTGTGAATCACTGCCATTCGATAAAGCGGCCTCCATACAACGGGCTGTTTCCGTATTCATCGCCGGCCTTCTTTGTACCGTCTGCG
>JAIRXI010000097.1 GCA_031268395.1 Tannerella sp.
AAAGGAGTTGTCGCCGCCTACAAAGCCGCTGCAGGCTGGAAAGACTTCAAAAACATCGTGGAAGAACCCGTATCAGTTACTCCGTCCACTCCGTCGATTGACGGGCTGGGACGGCGAACAGGAACGGTGGACGTAACGCTGAACGTGCCGTCGGACAATACTTTCACGCTCACTTTCACGGTTAAACTGCCGACAGGATTTGTGCTCAACCAGCCGGAGACTAAACTGACCGACGCGCTCGCGGCAAAACTGAAAATGGAAATGCGACAGGAGGCAGACGGCAGTTGGAAGTTCACCGTCAGCCCGGGAACAGGCGTGGATTCGAGGGCCGCAACAAGCCCCCGCAAGATAATGGACATTGCCTACATCGTCGAGGAGACGACAACCGCCGGAACTTATGACGTTGTTCTCAACGACCTGACCTACGCCGGCAGTGAAACTTTCCATGCGGACAACATCAGGACGGATGTTACAATCGGCGCTCCGACCTTTAACGAAGCCGTTGCGGGCAGCGACGGACCGAAAATTTTCACCTCCGGCGGAAATCTGCATATTATCTCCGCGGCAGCAGGCACGGCACATATATATAATGTAAGCGGAACGCTGACTGCGACCGTACCGTATCAGGCTGGAGAAACCGCAACACCGCTGCCGCAGGGCGTCTATATCGTCAGGGACAGCAGCGGCCGGACAGGAAAGGTTGTTTCAATTAAAAATTAAAAATTAAGAGTTAATGTCGTTCGGTTAAGGGCTGAAAGCCCGGTAATCAAATAGCGTAGTGCAATAGGGCTGTCTCGAAAGCCGCATTCCATCGTCATTGGCAGGAGGAACGACGAAGCAATCCAGTTTTATATGGTATTTCTGGATTGCTTCACTTCGTTCGCAATGACGGGACAGGTTTTTTGAGACACTCCCACTCCGCTGGCATGAACTGTAAACCCACGCCAGCGGGAAAAGCCATGGCCGGATTATATCGCGTCGATACTTTAAAATACATAATGCAAAGTAACAACACAAATCCTTGTTTTTCAATACCAAACTGTGTACTACAAAACCACACGAAAAAGTAATGATTGATCATTATCAAAGAATTATAAATTAATGAAGGGCCAAATAATCTGGTAGTTGCTCTAATCTGACCGGGTTACACCCCATTTTTAACTTATTTTATGCATATCTCCGGTGAATTGCTGCAATGTGGGTTAAAAAGATATCTTAGGTCAAACTCACGTTAAATCAGGTAAAAATGAGGTATGCTTATTCAAAACTCCGTTATCAGGGTTCGGCCGGGACTTGCACCCTACAGCGGTCGCCTGTCACCGGGCGAACCAAAAAAAGCGCCTGCGATATCCATCGTAAGCGCTCCATTTTACAATCTGTGACTCCGACAGGATTCAAACCTGTAACCTTCTGATCCGTAGTCAGATGCTCTATTCAGTTGAGCTACGGAGCCCGATCGTTTTTTGTTTTTTGCGAGTGCAAAGATACATGCTTTTTTTTTCTCCGCAAATTTTTTTCGGTTTTTTAATCTAAAAATCCCGAATCAAATATCAGGTATCCTATATTCAGGCCTACATTGTAGTTGTTTTTCGGGTAGCTGTAACCGTTCACAAACATGCTGACCGAGACGAACGGCAGGTGAAGCACCAGGGCGGCTTCGCCCATATACTGATACGAGCTGAAATAATCGCCATACCGCGCCCTGTAATATACCGCAGGATTATCTCCCACCGTATAGGCTTCTTTCCGTATCTTCCGCAGCGGGACAAACCCGTATGCTTCAAAACGGAGATGGAACATGTCATTCAACTTTATTATCGGAATTACTCCCGTCGCCATATAACTGTCGGCATAGAACGCTTCGCTGAAAGATATCTTACTGTGCGGCGTGGGCGTAAATGCCGAAGCCCGCAAAATGGTCGAAGTATAATTGGAACTGGCCCTTTTGGTGCTGTAAACCGCCTCGCCCATCATACCGAGAACAAACCGTTTTTTTATCGCCATGAAATTCTGCCATGTGCCTTTCGCCTGAAGCCATTCGTGCTTTCTGACGTCCGCGTAATACCGGCCTCCTCCCTTCCGGTACTGCTCATTTCCCCGCACGTATCGCGCAGTCAGTATCTGCTGACGGCCATCCGTCGGGTACTGCCTGTAATTGAGGGAATTTTGCTCGAACCGGAATCCCGTACTGAACAGGTTGTATTTGCTGACATCGAACTCAACGTCCGTAAGATTTGATGTCTGGTAGTATAAATCGGTAAGGATGCCCAGTCCGGCAAAGACTTCGACTTTCGAACGCATCATGAACGGAAATCCATAACGGCTCAGGACGTACCGTTCCCGTTTTTTGATAAACGCCGGGACGACATCTTCATAAAACAGGGACTGGCTCTGGGAATAGTTTTTATTGAAATAGGCCAGTTTCAGGCTGGTATATCCGGGTATGCGCGCCGACAGGAAAAAACGTCCGTCCAGCGACACGCCGCTAAAGGAGTTCCCCATCTGAAAATTGGCATTGTAATCGGCGGATGTCTCGCCCAGGCTCTGGTAGCTCAGCCCCAAAAACAGCTGGTTAGCCTGGTGGGAGGAGATATTCCCGCCAATGGCTACATTTACCTGGTCTTTGATTTTTACCGACAGATAAAGGTCGAATGTCTTATTTTTCCAGTTATAAATCGCTGACGGTATAATCTCCTTTATCTTCGAGTAGGTCAGCATTTTGAAATATGCACGCCGAAATTCCTCCATCGTAAATTCTCCGTCTATGTCGCGTTTCAACTGTGCCGTAATATAATGCCGCTGCGCCTCGGTGACGCCCGTGACATAGATATTCGTGAATTTCAGCGGAGGCAGGCTTTCCTTGTACGCCTTGCGGCGAGCCGTCACTTCTGCCAGGGGGACTTCGCGGTTGACACGGGCTTTTATGGTATCTATCAGGCCCATTGCGCGGTCATAACCAATCTGCATAATTTCCCTGCCCTTATGAAAATCCAGCAGGAAGACGCCGGGAAGACGCATCTCAAGCAGTATGCCATCCTCTTCCTGTACCGCATAGTCCGTTTTCTGCATAATCATGGGTTCAAGCTGGTTCATGGGATTTTCCGACGGTCTCAGTCCGCCTCCCCTCACGGCCGACCCGAGGATGAAATCCGGATGAAAATCCTCCTTCATCACTTTCACCGGAAAATTATCGTAGATGCCCCCGTCAAAAAGCGGGACGCCATCCTTCCAAATCGGGTTGAAAATGAACGGGAATGTCATGGATGCGCGTACGGCATCACCCAGGTCGCCATTACGGAACGTTACCGCTTTTTTTCCGTACACATCCGAGCCCATACAGCGGAAGGGGACAAACAGATTGTCGAAATTCCAGGCGGATTTGGCGGTGGCCTGCGCATAAAGCTCCAGGAACGCCTGATTCATCTGGATTGGATTGATAAGGCTGCCCGGCAATAAACCCTCAAAAATCACGGAATCTTTCAGGTTCAGTGCAAAACGCATGAACTGCGGCATTTCATCCGGTTTCTTGAAATAATAAATGTATTCGTCGCCCACCTTTCCGGTTTGCCAGTAGCCAAATTCGTCCGAAAGTATCAGTTCCAGCATCTCATCCGGCGTATAGCCCATCGCATAGAAACTTCCCACAATAGCGCCGATGGAAGTGCCGGTCACATAATCAATCGGTATGTTGTTTTCTTCCAGGGCTTTGATTACGCCGATGTGCGCAATGCCCCTGGCCCCGCCTCCGCTTAGCACCAGTCCCACTTTCTGCGCGGCTGCAGATGACAGAAAAAAAAGGAATACGGTCGCATATAATAAATGCATTTTTTTCATATTTGCAAGAATATCATTTACGCCCTCAAATATAGTGTTTTTTCGTATCATTACAATACTCCGCTCCATATATTCCGAAAAAATGATTTCTCCGGGAGATTAAAACCGTCCCAGGGCAACCGCACCAAAATGTCAAAGCACACGGATGGATGACACAGCAACGCTGCTGTGTCAGGCACAGCAACGCTACGTCGTCAGGCACAGCAACGTTACGTCGTCAGTCGACGCAACATTGCTGTGTCATCATCCATCCGTGTGTCAATGATTTGGTGCGGTTGCCCTGAATATTTCCGGACGGAACGTTTCCGAATAAAAATTATTCCCTATATTTGCACGAAATTAGCAACAATTTACAGGATGTTAACCGAAGCAAATGATATAGAAGACAATGAACTTTTTACCTCCATCCGTAACGGGGAGAAAAAGGCGTTCGACAGCCTTTTTTTGAAGTATTATCCTAAGCTGTGTGCATACGCGCGGCAGTTTGTGGATTTTCACGATGCGGAAGAAATTGTGCAGGATGTAATGGTTTGGTTCTGGGAAAACCGAATCATGCAGGTCTTCGAAGTGTCGCTGAAAGGTTATCTGTTCAAAGCCGTGAAGAACCGCTGTATTACGCTGATTAACCGGAATGAGTTGAAACGGAAAATTATGAGCAGCATACATCAGGAGATGGAAGAAGTATACGATGACCCTGATTTTTATATCGTCAATGAACTGACGGAAAAAATTGAATCCGCCCTCCGGGAATTGCCTGCGACATACCGCGAAGCATTCGAACTGAACAGATTTCAACGGATGTCGTACAAGGAAATCGCTGTACAGTTGAATCTTTCCCCGAAAACGATTGACTATCGTATCCGGCAAGCCCTGAAAATTTTACGCATCAAACTGAAAGACTATCTCCCGCTATTGTTTTTCATGCAGTAAAAACGCAGGGTTTTGGTTTCTCGCCCGTATCGACAATCAGAGCGTTTGCGACACTTTCCGCAACCTTCATGTTTCGTTTGGGTAGCGTCAGATGGCTGCGGTCTTCGCCTTCGCCCTCCTGAATGGCAGCGAAGAATATCGTCACATCGCAGGTGCGCGCCAAGTCGGTAACACCGGTGTTTCCGGCGTACAGCACGACTTCGGCTTTACCCTCCAAACGCTGGTATGCCGTCGACGGAATTTTATGTTGAACTCAGGTTATTTACTGTTTTATTTTAGATTGAATTTACCACACTCTTATCCGGTTTTTTCCTTCCTTCAATGGTTCAAAAGGGCCGGGCGCGGGATGTCCGGAACGTTTGATCCTCAAGTAATCCCGGTCGATGACAATCGGGCTGCCGTCGGGCTGTTCGTAGGCCGCTCGCGGCAGTTTGGCCTTGCCGAGACGTTCGGTTGTGACGGTTTCCGTCTGCAGGCCGTCAAGTCCCTGTACGCCAAACGAAATATACACCTCTTTCCCACTCTCTTCGACGGCGAACTCCGGGTCGAAGTCGGGCTTCGCAACGGAGTGTTTGTCTTCACTCAACGGAACGGCGCGATGATAGTAGGCATTGCCGTCCGAAAAACTGGGATATGCGCCTTTTTCGTATTCCGCTTTTCCGTAGCCGAGTTTCCGGTCTGGGTCGACGGGCATGAACAGATTGTTGTACAGACGGTCGTCGCCGTTCAGGATGATCGACAGTCCGGCCACTTCGGTGCTGTGCGGCAGGTGATAGGGCGTATAGCGGGTTTTTTCCTGACTTATACGCCACCGTCCTGCAAAGAGGTTGTGTACGTATGCGCCGCCCTGCGACACATTCCAGATATTTATGGGTGAGCCTAAGAGGTTATTGTCTACCAGAGAGGGGCCGTGATCTACTTCAAAGAGGATATCTTCCAGGTCGTTTGCGTAAAGCAGGTTGTTCGATA
>JAIRXI010000182.1 GCA_031268395.1 Tannerella sp.
ATGAATGCCCTGACGGGCAACCCCCGTTCATCGTTCATCGTTAAGAAAGGCTCCTGCCTTGCGCTAATCTCGCATATACATATTTTGTTCGGATTGTGTCTCACGCGATGCACGCTGCATGGTTGCGGCACAAGGCAGGAGCCTTGCTTTTAACACGACGTAGCGGGACGCTACGCCGAGCAGGGCACGAAGCAATCGCCGAAGCGGGAAGCCCGAAGCAATCCGTACCCGGTTTGGCGATTGCTTCGTGCCTCGCCATGACGACCCCTGGCCGGGACGGGTTGACGGGCGGATATTCCGTTTGCGGCCGGCAGGCAGTCTTCTCACCCGGACACGTCAGCGAAAACGGCTAATGGAATGTTGGGATAATTTTCAACTTTCCCGACCTCACTTTTCCTGTACCAGGTCGACGACGACCGGCAGATGGTCGGACGGGAAACGCAACTCTTTGAAGTCGGTCAGGACGGCGTATTTCAAGACCGTGAAGTCGCCCTTGCTGACAAAAACGTAGTCGATGCGGCCGGTCAGGGAGGCGTCCTGTTTGAAACCGTTAAACGTGCCGGTCGGGCCGTAGGGCGGCATCCGGGTGACTTCATACGAGTCGTTCAGCAGCGAGCGCATGGTTTGAATCTGTTCCATTTCGGGCGTGGAGTTGAAGTCACCCGTGCAGATGACCGGCTGCCGCCCGGCGATTTCGGTGATTTTCTTGACCATCAGTTTTCCGGATTCGCGCCGTGCGATCACGCCCTGATGGTCGAAATGCACGTTGAAGAAATAAAATGTCTTTCCGCTCTGCCGGTCGCTGAATTTCGCCCACGAACAGATCCGGTTGCAGCAGGTGGCGTCCCAGCCCAGTCCGGGCGTGTCGGGCGTCTCGCGCAACCAGAAATCGCCCGATTCCAGTATCTCGAAGCGGGCGGTTTTGTAGTGTATCGCCGAATGTTCGCCGGCATCCGTACCGGCGTCGCGTCCGCGCCCGGTATAAGCATATCCGGGCATTTCGTTCAGGAAGTTCAACTGGTCGAGCATTCCTTCCTGCGTCCCGAAAATGTCGATGTCATGGTACAGGATCAGCGCTTTCACGTTTTCTTTCCGGTTCGGCCAGGAATTGACGCCGTCGTTAGCGGAACTGTTTCGCAGGTTGTATGTGCCGACGCGCATCCCGTTTTCCTGTCCCGCCGCCTGCAGACACAGCAGGCTCATGCATAAAATTACAATTGTCTTCATCTTCATTCTGTTTTATTTTCGTATCATTCTCAACACTTCTCCGATCCACAGCACGACGGACGTCGCTCCGAGGATGATTCCCCAGTCGACCGGCTTCAGGGGGACGACGCTGAACATCTCTCCCCCGACAGTCACGATGAGCCACTGTCCTGCCAGGATGACCGCTGCTATGGACAGAAAACCCTTGCACTCGCTCAGGTAGGCGAAGGCCGATTTGCCCGTCATGAAGGCTTTGGCGTTAAACATGTTCCAGAATTGCAACATGACAAAAATGGTAAAAAACAGGGCCAGTTCGTCGGGCGACAGTCCGTTGCCCGGGCTGAAATTGAAGAAGTTCCGTCCGAACTCGGCCAGGCTGAACTGCGTCAGCGAAGTGATTTCCGCGTGTTTGAAATACTGGAGCAGGCCAAAGAGCAGCGCCACAAAGAGGATGCCCACGCTCAGGATGCTTTTTCCCATCGACCGGCTGATGATGTGGTCGGACGTTTTCCGGGGTTTTTCGTTCATCACTTTCGGATTGGGCGGCAGGGAGGCCAGCGCCAGCGCCGCAAAGGTATCCATGATCAGATTCACCCACAGCATCTGCGTCACCGTGAGCGGCGATTCCGTGCCGAGGAAGGCGCCGATCAGGACGATCAGACAGGCGGCCACGTTGATGGTCATCTGGAACAGGATAAAGCGCTGGATGTTCTGATAGAGCGACCGCCCCCACATAACCGCGCGGGAAATGCTGCTGAACGAGTTGTCCAGGATGGTGATGTCGCTTGCTTCCTTGGCGACGGAGGTGCCGTCGCCCATCGAAAGCCCTACCTGCGCGGCATTCAGCGCGGGGGCGTCGTTCGTCCCGTCGCCGGTGACGGCCACGACCTGGTCTTGCTGCTGCAGCAGCCGTACCAGCCGCTGCTTGTCCATCGGACGGGCGCGGGAAAGGATTTTCATCGGAATGATCCTTTCCGACAGTTCCCGGTCGGACATGGCGGCAAACTCGGTTCCGGAAAGGTGGTGCGCGTCCGGTTCATTCTCTTGCCAGAGGCCGATCTGACGGCCGATTTCCCGGGCCGTTCCCGGCGTGTCGCCCGTGACGATCTTGATGCTGATGCCCGCATTCAGGCAGTTTTTCACGGCTTCGGGCACCTCGGCGCGGATGGGGTCGGAGATGGCGGCAATCCCCAGGAATTGCAGCCGGAGATCGGGCGACAGGTGGCCTTCACGGATGCATGTTTCATCATCCGTCAGTATCCGGCAGGCAAAGCCCAGCGTGCGCATGGCCTGATTCTGGTATTGCAGGAGCTGCGACTGGATTTCCGATTCGCCGACCGGCAGGTCGTCGCACATCGAAAGCACGATCTCGGGCGCGCCCTTCACATACAGTACCTTCTTCCCCAGGCGCGGCGAATGTACGACCGTTGCCATGTATTTGCGTTCGGTCGAGAACGTCAGCTGTTCCACGACTTCCGCCTCTTCGCGCAGGGGCAGGTAGTTGATGCGGTTGTCGTGCAGCCAGAGCAGCAGGGCGCCTTCGGTCGGGTTGCCCAGCGCGCGGACCCTGGCCGGGTCGGAAAAGTCGAGATAGGCCGTGGAATTGACGGCGATGCCTTCCTTCATTATATCCGTAATGCCGTCGCTGCCATAAAACCGGGTTTCGTAGATTTTCATCTGGTTTTGCGTGAGGGTACCGGTTTTGTCGGTGCAGATCACGGTGGCCGCGCCCATGGTTTCGCAGGCGTGCATCTTGCGGACCAGATTGTTGGTGGAAAGCATCCGTTTCATGCTCAGCGCCAGACTCAGGGTGACGGACATCGGAAGGCCTTCCGGGACGGCTACTACAATCACCGTAACGGCAATCATGACGGTCTTCAGCAGGTAGCTGCCAAACGCAATCCATTCGAAAGATTCCAGTCCGACGAAATAGCCTGTCATGCGTCCGATTACAATCAGGCCGGCAATGGCATAGCTTGCGTTGGTGATCAGGCCGGCCAGCCTGTCCAGCTGCCGGTTGAGCGGCGTTTCGACGCTGCTGTCGATCTGGGCGCCTTCGTAGACCTGTCCGTATTCGGTAGCGTCGCCCACCTTCAACACCCGCATGATGCCATGCCCGTCGGCCACGGTCGTGCCTTTCAGGGCATGGTTGGAGGGGTAGGTGGCCTCGCTGTCGAAGTCGGCGGGGCGGGTCGTCTTTTTGATCACCGGCTCGCCGGTGAGCGTAGATTCATTGATTTGCAGGGAGACGGCTTCCCGCAGTTCGCCGTCGGCCGGCACTTCTTCGCCGGTTTCCAGAATCACGATGTCGCCCACTACGACTTCTTTTTTGGCTATCTGGCAGATGTTGCCATTGCGAATCACTTTCACCCGCGTGTCGTCGTTGACCCTGTTCAGCACCTCGAACTTTCTGTTGGCGCTCAGCTCAAAGCAGAAGCCGACCACCGTTGCCAGCAACACGGCTGTCAGAATGCCGGCCGGCTCGAAAAAGACGCTTATGCCTCCATGTCCCGAAAAGAAATCGTAGCATGACACGCCGATCGACAGCGCCAGCGCCACAAGTAAAATGATAATAATCGGGTCGGTAAATTTTTCGAGAAATGCTTTCCAAAGCGGTTCCTTCTCTGGAGGGGTCAGGATATTTTCCCCATGCAGCCTGCGGCTCTCGACAACCTGAGTTTCGGACAGGCCCGTGTAATGATGTTTATGTTCCATTTCAAATTTATTTAGTAATCAATATCGTTTCCCTGATTCAGACTGTTCGTCAGTCCTGTTAGGCGCGGCAAAGTAAGTAATAATTTCGGAATATGCCGCATTCTCCATTGAATCGGCGGCCGGACACGACAGGGCGAACGGCGAATGGTCATTCAGGGAGAAACGTTCCACTGGAGGAAAACAGTCCGGCACATTTCGTCCCGGCGCCCGGTGGCGGCGGGGACAGCCCGATGATACACCTTCGTGCCGCATGGTTTGTGGAACGAAGAACGGGTTCATCATGCATCGCTGTTTCCAGTTCACGGGCGTTTACATGGCCGGCGCTGCCAGCGCATTGTCAATCATCCGCAGGATGCGCTTAAATTCCGCCGGCCGGTAGCCTTTGGCGACAAAAAGGATTTTTCCGTCCCTGTCGATCAGGTAGGAACGGGGGATGAATTGCGTGGCAAAGGAGGCATAAATCTGCCGGTTTTTGTCGGGATACAGCGGGAAACTGAAGCCTTTCCTTGCGTTGTATTCAGCCAGTTCGGCATCCGAATGTTCGCGCCCGATAACAAGCAGGACAAAATCGGAATCCCGCCCATATTTCGGCCAGAGCGTCTTTTCCATCTCCGCCAATTCCGCCTGGCAGGGCGGACACCATGTGGCAAAGAAATTGACCAGCATCACTTTCCCGCTGAAAAGCGAAGACGGCATTTCGGTTCCGTCGTCCCGGACGATGGTGAAGGCGGGCGCCGGATCGTCCAGATACACCACATCCGTCGTATCCCGCTGCGCCTTTCCGGAGAGCGAAAACGCCATCGCCAGACTCACCGCGCAAACGAACTTTTTCATGACGGCTGTCCCCCGGTTTGCGCCACGTCGTAACCCGCCTTCAGCGCTTTCAGGTTCAGTGCGACGACCTCTTCGCCCTTGCGCCCGAATATCGAGCGGATGCCTTCGGCGATTTTTTCATACCCGATCCCCAGGAAAGGCGTGGAAGCGCCCAGCATGACGATGTTGGCCGTTCGCAGCGAGCCGGCCTCTCTTGCGATAGCTTCGACGTCGAGGAGAACGCGGTTGGGCAGCTTGAGCAGTTCATCCATGATTTTCTCCATTTCAGGGTAGTTCGGGATGTTGACGAACGGCCGGATGTTCGTCACCAGCCAGCCGTCTTCCCGCAGGTAAGGCAGGTAGCGGAGACTTTCCATCGGTTCGAGGGAGAGGATCAGGCTGGCCTGTCCCAACGGGATCAGGTCGGAGGCAACCGGCCTGTCGGACAGGCGCAGATTCGACTGTACGTCGCCGCCGCGCTGACTCATGCCGTGCACCTCGGACTGTTTCATGTATAACCCTTCTTTCAGGGCGGCCTCGCCGATGACGGCGGCAATTGACAGGATGCCCTGTCCGCCGACGCCGGACAGGATGATATCGGTTTTCATTACTGCTTTGCTTTTTTCTTTTTTCCGGTTAGCGTCTGGATACATTCGCGCCGGGGGATAATCACGGATACGCCCGGGTAAGCGATTTCTTCGCGGATGACAGTCTTCATCTCCTCAAAATTCTTTTTCAGCGGGACGAGCGTGCGGACATGTTCCGCAGCCACGCCGAGGCCTTTGCAGATGGCTTCGAGGCGTCCCGTGCCGGCCGAATCCTGTCCGCCGGTCATGGCCGTTGTTTCGTTGTCGGAAATAAGGATTGTCACATGGCTGTTTTCGTTGACGCAGTCCAGCAGGCCGGTCATGCCGGAATGGGTGAACGTGGAGTCGCCGATAACGGCTACGGACGGATGGATGCCGGCGTTCGAGGCGCCTCTGGCCATTGTGATGGAGGCGCCCATGTCGATACAACTGTCTATCGCGCGGAAGGGCGGCAGCGCTCCCAGCGTGTAGCAGCCGATGTCGCTGAATACCTTCGGCGCATCATATTCTTTCAGCACCTCGTTCAGGGCGTCGTACACGTCCCTGTGCCCGCAGCCCTGGCACAGGGCGGGCGGACGCGGCTCGACCACTTCGGGAACGGCATAGCGGGAACGTATTTCCCGGCCAAGCGCCTTTCCGACCAGATCGGGCGTGAGTTCTCCGTCGCGACGGAGCGTCCCGTCCAGCCGTCCCCTGACTTTCGGCCCGGTTCCCGCAAGCCCTTTCAGCTGTTCTTCGACTACGGGATAGCCTTCTTCAAAGACAATGATTTCTTGACATTCTTCCGCCAGTTTCCGGATCCACCGGAGGGGTAGGGGATACTGGCAGATTTTCAGCACGGGATGTTCAAATCCGTCGGGATAATTTTCCGATACGTAATTGAAGGCAATGCCGGTTGCGAGGATGCCCGTCCGTTTGTCGGGCGCGTCGAAATACCGGTTGTAGGCGGACGATTCGGACAAGGCGGTCATTTCTTCTTGTGCAGCCAGCAGTTTCCGGAAGCGTTGCCGTGCCAGGGCGGGCAGGAGGATATAGCGTTGCCGGCCGTCGGCAGGGCAGTTCAGCGGATTTTCCGGCTGCGGCGAACGTGTGGCGACGCCGGCACGCGAATGCGCCATCCGGGTGGTGATGCGCAGCAGGATGGGATAGCCCAGTTTCTCGGACATTCCGAAGCCTTCGTAGGTCATGTCGTAGGCCTCCTGCTGGCAGGAAGGCTCCAGCACGGGAAGCATCGCAAAACGGCCGTACATGCGGTTGTCCTGTTCGTTTTGGGAAGAATGCATCGAAGGGTCGTCGGCCGTGACGACGATCATGCCGCCCTGAATCCCGCTCATGGCGGCATTCATGAAACAGTCGGCGGCGACGTTCAGTCCGACATGTTTCATGCAGCAAAGCGCCCGTTTACCTGCATAACTCATTCCCAGCGCGGCCTCCATCGCCGTCTTTTCATTGGTGCACCAGCGGCTGTGAATCCCCCGTTCCCGTGCGACGGCCGACTGCTGGATGTATTCGGTTATTTCCGTCGACGGCGTGCCCGGATAGGAATATACACCGGACAAGCCTGCATCTACAGCCGCCTGGGCGATGGCTTCATCACCCAAAAACAATCGTTGTTCCATGTAGTTGGTTTTAAAATGCGCGCAAAGATAGCCCGGAAATCGCTTTCGTGCGAAAATTAGGCAGTTTTTAACTTCCGGGACACAATCTCCGCGCTACGGATTTCCCGGATAGAAACCCCGAATCCCGTTCTATCGTGTGAGTGAGATGTTCCGAAAAGCTATTTTCCCGCCTTCGCTTTGCAGGCCGATGTGGCCCTCCTTCACGGGACTGGTTCCGACATTCTGGAGCACGCCGTTGATGTGGACCGTGATTTGCCCGTCCCTGACGACAATCCTGGCGCTGTTCCATTCACCGGCTGGCTTTTCGCTCGATTCACTCCGTTTTTTGACAGAGGGGAATTTGGGACGTTCCTGTCCCTCCGGCTGTTTGTATTCGGCCATCTCCGATCCGCCCAGCAAGACGAAGTCGCCCGCATAACCGGCGCGAAGCTGACATTCGATGCCGTTCGGGAACGGGTTTGTCGGGGCGGCGACAAGCAGGAATATCCCGCTGTTTGCCGGTTCGTCCGTCCAGCGCCATTCCGCTTCGAGTGTACAGTTTCCATACTTTTCTTTCGTATACATGTATCCCAGCGGCGAGCCTTGAATCAGGATGGTGCCGTCCTGTACGGAATAGACCCGGTCGGCCGGGACCTGGTCGCCTTCCACAACAAAATTCCAGTTTGAAAGGTCTTTTCCGTTGAACAGCATTTCCTTCCGCGTCTGTGTGCAGCCTGCGAAGACGCACGCCAGCACGATAATACCTGAAAACATTTTCATGATTGCAATATATTAAAAATCAGTTTAAATTCCGGTAGCGGATGCGTTTCGGCTCTGCATATCCGTCCTGTTTCCGCTTGTAATCTTCGTATTCGGAATAGGAACCTTCGTAGAAGACGACTTCGGAGTTGCCTTCGAAGGAAAGGATATGCGTGCAGATGCGGTCGAGGAACCAGCGGTCGTGCGAGACGACGACGGCGCAGCCGGCAAAGCGTTCCAGCCCTTCTTCCAGGGCGCGGAGCGTATTGACGTCAATGTCGTTGGTCGGTTCGTCGAGCAGCAGCACGTTGGCTTCCGCCTTCAGGGTGATGGCCAGGTGCAGGCGGTTACGTTCGCCGCCGGAGAGCGCGCCGCAACGCTTTTCCTGGTCGGCGCCGGCGAAATTGAACCGCGAAAGGTAGGCGCGGGCGTTGATTTCCCTGCCGCCGACGCGGATAAATTCCCTGCCGCCGGAGATGACCTGATAGACGGTCCTGTCCGGGTCAATGTCGCGGTGCGTCTGGTCGGCGTATCCGATTTTCACCGTTTCGCCGACTTCAAATTCACCCCTGTCGACGCTTTCAAGCCCCATGATCATCTTGAAGAGCGTTGTTTTTCCAGCGCCGTTGGGACCGATGACTCCCACAATACCGTTGGGGGGGAGCATGAAGTTGAGGTTGTCGAACAGGAGTTTCTGTCCGAAGGCTTTCGCTACCTGTCTGGCTTCGATGACTTTGTTGCCCAGGCGGGGGCCGTTCGGAATAAAGATTTCCAGCTTTGCTTCGCGTTCTTTCTGGTCTTCGTTCAGCAGGGCTTCGTAGGAATTGAGGCGGGCTTTCCCCTTGGCCTGACGCGCTTTGGGCGCCATGCGGATCCATTCCAGTTCGCGTTCCAGCGTTTTGCGGCGTTTGCTGACCTGTTTTTCCTCCTGTGCCAGCCGTTGCGTTTTCTGGTCGAGCCACGAAGAGTAGTTGCCTTTCCAGGGGATGCCTTCGCCGCGGTCGAGTTCGAGTATCCAGCCGGCCACGTGGTCGAGGAAGTAACGGTCGTGCGTGATGCAGATGACGGTGCCGGCGTACTGTTGCAGATGCTGTTCAAGCCAGTCGATGGATTCGGCGTCGAGATGGTTGGTCGGCTCGTCGAGCAGCAGGACGTCGGGTTGCTGCAGCAGCAGGCGGCAGAGGGCGACGCGACGGCGCTCTCCGCCCGAAAGTGTCTCGACGGACTGTTCCTCCGGCGGGCAACGCAGGGCGTCCATGGCCCGTTCGAGACGACTGTCCAGATTCCAGGCGTCGGCGGCGTCGATCTTGTCCTGCAGTTCGGCCTGGCGGTTGATCAGGGCATTCATTTTGTCCGGATCATCCAGCACCTCCGGGTCGCCGAATTTTTCATTCACTTCCTCAAATTCCTTCAGGAGGTTCACTTCTTCGCGCACGCCTTCCTGCACGATCTCCCTGACCGTTTTTCCCGCCTCCAACTGCGGATCCTGTTCGAGATAGCCTGCAGTGTATTCCCGGGAAAAAACGACTTCGCCCTGATAGTCCTTTTCGATGCCGGCAATGATTTTCAGGAGCGTGGATTTCCCGGAACCGTTCAGTCCGATAATGCCTATCTTCGCTCCGTAGAAAAAGGAAAGATATATGTTTTTCAGCACCTGTTTTTGTGGCGGGAAGACCTTGCTTACACCCACCATGGAAAAGATAATTTTCTTGTCGTCTGCCATACGCTGAGATTTTTCTCTGCTCAATTTTCTGCCTGTCCCAGTCTATATTTCGGAATAGGACATCGGCAGGAGAAAGATACTCTGGTTGTTCGTTGCCGTATAGGCATACTCGGGCAAGGACTTGATGCGCATCCAGTCCGGATGTTCGCCGAACTGTTTCCAAGCGGCGCTGCGGGCATCTTCGTTTTTGTACCACGTGAGATACATCAGTGCGGGCATAAGCGGCCCGGCCAATATCTCGCCGTACAGCACCGAATTGATTCCGACCTGGTCGAAAATGGCAATCTCGTCGGTATTGAACATCTTCACCTTTCGCTGGTTTGCTTCCTCATTCGGACTCTGGTAGATGCGAATTTCCAGTAAAGTGCGTTCATTGTCGGGTTTCCGGTATGCCGGTATTCTGTCGAATGCTTCGCTCAGGTAAGATTCGAAATGAGAATAGACTGGCGCCGGCGCCGTCGCGTCAAAATACGGCTGGGCGGCTTCACGGAAAATACTGTCGCTCCACAGTTCCTGTTTTACTCTGTGACAGGTAGCGATGTCCGGATAGATAAACAGGACATGACGCCGGTCTTTTTCGTCTTCTTTCAGGCGATAAGGCTTGAATGCGCCGGTAACGATCTTTTTCCGGTGGTAAGCCGGGAACAGCACTTTCCCGAAAAAGGAATCCAGCGGGGCGCCCTCGCCTGCAAGCGTGTAGATGCGCCATTCATAGATTTCTTTCTTCGACGCGGCCAGAACCGGCGGCGTCAATGCGGCAGACGCTGAAGTCAGCGCCTGAGTGGCGGCTAATGCGCCGGCCATTTTCATAAAATTCCGTCTTTGCATGGGAGAATATTTTAATTTGTTGTAAATAAGTTGTTATAAATATTGCTGTATAAATTCATCCATTTCCGCCTGATGCGCTTCGAGGCTTTGCAGCAGTTTGAACTGTGCGCAGGTACGGATCAGGTTATGTTTCGGCTTGTGTATCTTGTAGTACGTGTCGCCGTTGATATAGTCCGTCAGGAAACGAACCGTCTGCATGTAGGTAAGCAGGCGTCCGCCATAGGGCAGCATGGTAATTTCCAGCGGCGTGAGGAATGACCGGGCTGTTTCCATATATCCTTTCGCATACGCCTTGAAAATCTCCAGGTTGACGTTTACCCGGTCCGGATTTTCATCGTCCTCGGCGCCGGTATTGGCTCCCGTGCGGATAAAGTCGCCGATGTCGGACAGGACAAAGCCCGGCATCACCGTATCCAGGTCAATGACACATAACACCTTGCCGTTTTCGTCAAACAGGATGTTGTTGACTTTTGTATCGCAGTGGTTCGTCCGTTTTTTCAGTTTTCCTTCACGATACAGCCGCTCCTGGACACACATGGCTTCAGCACGTTTTTCGATTTCTTCCTTCAACTCCGTCACTTCGTCCAGACGCCCTGCCGGATTGGCTTCTACCGCTTCGCGAAATTGTCGCAGACGAAATTCCATGTTGTGAAAATTCGGAATGGTCTCACCCAACATGCCTTCCGGGAGGTCCGAAAGCATCGACTGAAAGTCGCCGAACGCCCGCCCGGCTTCGTATGAAAAGGCGGCGTTGATTTCTTCAAAACTTTGGCTGCGGGGAATCATCAGGCTGACCCGCCAGTAGTTCTCTCCGTCAAAATAGTAGTTTTTTCCGTCCCTGGCCGGGAGAAACGTCAACACCTTGCGGTCGATGTCCTGTTCGCCGCGCAGTTCCAGTTTCCTGCGGATGTGCGAGATTACCACGCGGATGTTGTTTTGCAGCATCTCCACATCGGTAAATATCCGGTGATTGATTCGCTGGAGGACATACCGGTCTTCTCCATTGACGGTCGTTACTTTCAGGGTGTCGTTGATATGACCGTTTCCAAACGGAGTCACTTCCGCCGGTTGTTCGGCCAGGTCGAAACTGCCGAGTATTTGCAGGTAAGCATCATTTGCCGGTTGCATAACTTCTCTTTTTTGTTTATTATCGCTGCAAATATCTGTTTTTTCTTATGATTGTGCAAATGCCGGACAAAAAAAAGTCATCCCCGTGGATGACTTTTTGTTTTTGTCACGGATAAACAATCATGCTTTGCCGGCCGATCCGAGGACATCATTAATCTTGTGCACATAGAGTTTCCTCGCATTTTCACGCGCCGGGCCTAAATATTTGCGCGGGTCGAACTCGCCGGGGCTTTCGGCAAAGACCTTGCGTATGGCGGAGGTCATGGCCAGACGGCTGTCCGAGTCGATGTTGATCTTGCAAACGGCCGACTTGGCGGCTCTGCGCAACTGTTCTTCGGGTATACCGATAGCGTCTTTCAGCGCTCCGCCGTATTGGTTGATGACGGCCACTTCTTCCTGCGGTACCGACGATGCGCCGTGCAGTACAATCGGGAAACCGGGGAGTTCTTTTTCGACAGATTCGAGGATGTCGAAGGCCAGAGGCGGGGGCACCAGTACGCCGTCGGCATTGCGCGTACACTGTCCGGGTTTGAACTTGTTGGCGCCATGCGAAGTCCCGATCGAGATAGCCAGCGAATCGCAACCGGTTTTGGTTACAAAATCGACCACTTCCTCCGGCCGGGTGTACGTGTGATGTTCCGCAACCACGTCATCTTCCACGCCGGCCAGTACGCCCAGTTCGCCTTCCACGGTGACGTCAAACGAGTGTGCATACGCTACCACTTTCTTTGTCAGTTCGACATTTTCCGCATAAGGGAGGTGTGAACCGTCTATCATCACCGATGAAAAGCCCAGGTCGATGCAACTTTTGCACAGTTCGAACGTATCTCCGTGATCCAGTTGAAGAACGATTTGCGGATTCGGACTGCCCAGTTCCTTCGCATACGCTACGGCGCCTTCGGCCATGTAGCGCAGCAGCGTCTGATTGGCATACTTGCGTGCGCCGCTTGATACTTGCAGGATGACCGGTGATTTGGTTTCGACCGTCGCCTGAATAATCGCCTGCAATTGCTCCATATTATTAAAATTAAAGGCCGGAATCGCATATCCGCCTTTCATGGCCCCGGCAAACATCTCCCGTGTATTGACAAGACCCAAGTCTTTATAACTTACCATATCTGATTATTTAAATTGGTTATGAATAAAATTCATGGGCAAAGATAGGGATTTTATCCGGGAAGATGACGCTAAAAAACATAAACACGGAAAATTTTCCTGTGCGTTTTCCGTGTCTGCTGTCTACACAGGGCAAATGAATGAAATTTGTGTACACTTCTCGCGGGGTAAAATGGCGAGATAAACCGAAGAAGGTATCCCTGTCGCCGGTTTAGCCCAAACCTGACGGGTCTTTGATCCGCCAGGTTTCCTGCTCTTTTATACCGTGCTCAGTTCTATCTTGCTTTTCGCCAGTCGGTACATACCTTTCGTCAATCGGTACCTGCTTTTCGGCTCCACAAAAACAGGATTGTTTGATGAACGGTGAACGGCTTTATCCCAAAATGTCCGTTTGGTCGCGTTGCCCGCGAAGGAGGCTTATTGATGCTCTATCAGGAGGCTTATAGGTACCCTATCAGGAGGCTTATTGATACCCTATCAGGAGGCTTATTGGTATCCTGTCAGGAGGCTTGGCGGGTGACGCGGCCAATGGACAGTTTGAGTTTATCATTCATCGTTAAACGCGCAATTGTACCCCGCGGAACGTGTAATTCAACTTTCGCAAGTGGTTTTTGTCCGTCCGCAAAAGGCCTCTCAAACCTGAGTTATTCATGCGCTGACGGATTTTGGGGTAAAATTTAAACAGGCTGTGAAACCCGACATTGCCTTCCGGTTGCGATTCTCCGGGCAACGCCTAATCCGCGATACGGACTACCGACTGGACATTCCTGATTTTGGACAGGGCGACACACATCCTGTGGATGTCGTCCACATTGTGTACCAGCATCTTGATTTTCCCTTCAAATACGCCGTCATTGGTCTCGATCAGCAGCCGCTTGATATTTACATTGAAACCGTCGGCAATCGTCCCGGCAATCGTACTCAACACGCCGACCGAGTCGATGCCCTTTACTTCGAGTGTGGCTTCAAAGGAAAAGTGGGTGTGGCTGCTCCATACCGTGGAAAGGATGCGCTCGCTGAAACTGCTTTTCAACCGCATGGCTATCGAACAGGAGCGTTTGTGTACAACTACCGTACTGTCGTCGTTGAGGAAGCCCAGCACATCGTCGCCCGGAACAGGCTTGCAACAGCTGGCGACTACGTAATTACGCCCAAATTCGTTTTCGCTGAGCGCATACGGCCGGCTGCGGTCGTACCTGACATGCTCCTGTGGACTTTTTTTCTTCAGACCCACGTGCAGCACGTCTTTTACGTATTTGAAAAGAATATTGTCGGTTTTGTCCTTCAGTATTTTCTTGACGTTTTCGGGGAGTGCGACATCTCCCTTTTCGATGGCGTAACAGAGGTCTTCGCGCTTGGGGAAACCATAGTATACGGCTACTTTGTCCATGTAGGAGGTGAGCGGTTCGATGCCTGCTTTCCAGAAGCAGTCGCCCAGTTTCAGTTCCCCCTTTTTGGCCAGTTCCTTGCGGATGCGCTTCAGCACGGCTTCGATTTTGGTTCGCGCCTTGGCCGTGATGACATACGCCAGCCATTCGCCCGAAGGAGACTGCGAATGAGAAGTCAGGATTTCGACCTGGTCTCCGTTCGTCAGCGGATGGCTGAGCGGCACCAGCCGGTGGTTTACCTTGGCGCCGATGCAGCTGTTTCCGATATCCGTGTGGAGTTCGTAGGCAAAATCAAGGGCGGTAGCGCCCTGGGGCAGTGTCTTGACTTCTCCCTTGGGCGTGAATACGAATATTTCGGACGAGAACAGGTTCATTTTGATGGTATCCAGAAAATCCAGCGAATCGGGATTTGGATTCTCCAGAATTTCGGTGATGGTATGCAGCCATTTCTCCAGTTCCGTGTCTTCTTCGACCTCCTTCTTGTCATCCTTGTATTTCCAGTGGGCGGCAAAGCCTTTTTCATCAATGTCGTCCATACGCCGGCTCCGGATTTGTATCTCGATCCATTTTCCGTCCGGCCCCATGATCGTCAGTTGCAGCGCCTGGTAGCCATTGGCTTTCGGCCGGCTGACCCAGTCCCGCGTGCGTTCGGGATGTACTGGATAAATATCTGTGATGACCGCGTAGATGTCCCAGCACATGTTTTTGTCGTCGATTCCTTCCCTGGAATCAAAGATGATCCGGACGGCGAAAATGTCGTAAATATCTTCAAACGGGATTTTCTTGGCCTCCATCTTCATCCAGATGGAATAGGGTGATTTGATGCGGTCCCATATTTCGTAGGTCAGGTTCATGGCATGAAGTTTTTCGTTGACAGGCCTGGCGAAGTCCTGGAACAGGAGTTGGCGGGAACTCTCCATTGTCCGCAGTTTATTATGGATGATCTCATATTCCTTCGGATGCTCGTATTTAAAACTGAGGTTTTCCAGTTCGGTCTTGATCGTATGAAGTCCCAGGCGGTTGGCCAGTGGAGCGTATATATATAAGGTTTCGCCGATGGTCCGGAACTGGCTGGTCGGTTTCATGGAACCGAGCGTGCGCAGGTTGTGCAGCCGGTCAGCGATCTTGATCAGGACTACGCGGATGTCGCTGCTCATGGTCAGCAGCAGTTTGCGGAAGTTTTCGGCCTGTTTGGATGTGGGTTTGGCCATTGCCGAGTCGGGGAGGAGGGAGGAGGTCTGTTCGGCTGTTTTTTCGACAGTCTGTTCATTGACGGTGATTTTCGTCAGTCCGTCTACGATCTCGGCGATCTTGTCGCCAAACATGTTCCGGATGTCCTCCACGGTGTATTCGGTATCCTCGACCACGTCGTGCAGCAGCGCCGCACAAATCGAAGTGGAACCCAGTCCCATCTCCCTGCATACAATACGGGCAACGGACAGCGGGTGCATGATGTACGGATCGTCGTCTTCGCGTTTGACGCCGCGATGCGCTTCCCTGGCAAACTGAAACGTCCGGGTAATGCGCTCTACCTTCCGACGGTGATTGGTCTGCAGGTAATCAGCTATCAGGAGATTGAACTCTTCCTGTATCCTTTGTTCTTCCAATGAAGCAGCATCTTCTTCCATAGGGCTAAAAATTCAGTGATATTCCTGTCTTTATCCGACCGGGATTTTCAATACCTGCCCGATTCGCAGTTTATTGTCCTTCATCCGGTTGATCGACTGTAATTTCGCAACGGTCACGCCCGGATATTTTTTTGAAATCGAGTACAGCGAATCGCCCGACCGGACGGTGTATGAGATCATGTTCTCTCCTTCGCCGGCGTCTGCCGCCACGCCGGATTCCGCCGCGCTAACGGTGGAAGCGACGGCCTTTTCAGGTTCCCTGACGGGAGGTTTTGCTGCCCTGACAGGAGGTTTTTCTTCTCTGGCGGGAGGCTTTTCTTCCCCGGCAGCATACGTAAGTCCGCCGTTGTCGATGTGAACAGTCAGCCGCCGGCCCTTGGGCACCCGGTTGGAAGTTAGGCGGTTCCATTTCCGAATATCCCTGGCCGTCACGCCATAACGGTTGGCTATGGTATACAGGTTTTCGCCGCTTGCCACCGTATGGCGGATGGTTTCGCGCGTGTCCGGCTGGATTTCTCCGGAAAGGGTTACAGGCTTGCAGTTGGCCAGCAATTCTTCCACCCGGTGCAGATGTACCGAGTCTTCCCGGCTCATGAAGTCGTATGTCGCCGATACCGGAAGTTTCAGTATGGAAGGCTGGATGCTCCCCGGAATAATGTCGCGTTTGTACTGAGGATTGAGCATTTTCACCAGATCGAAATCCACATCAAGCACTTCGGCAACCTGCCGGAGGTGCAGCAGGCGATTGATCACCAGCGTATCCGAGGCAACGGAAAGATTCGTCCGGATCGGACAGAGATTATGTTCGCAATGATAGGTCATGACATAGGCTGCCGCGATAAAAAGCGGGACATAGGAACGCGTTTCCTTCGGCAGGTAAGGAAAAACGTCCCAGAAATCAGTTTTGTTGCCTGCCCGGTGGATGGCCTTGTTCACATTTCCCGGACCACAATTGTAGGCCGCCAGCGTAAAATACCAGTCGCCGTACAGTTCATACATTTCCTTGAAATAGCGGCAGGCGGCGTGTGTTGCCCTGTCGGGATCCAGGCGTTCGTCGACCAGGCTGTTGATCTCAAGGCCATAGACTTTGGCGGTCGGGAGCATGAACTGCCACAGCCCGGCGGCCCCGACACGCGACAGGGCGTGGGGATTCAAAGCGCTTTCCACCACCGCGAGGTATTTAAGTTCGAGCGGCAGCTGATGTTCGTCCAGGATCTGTTCAAAAACGGGGAAATACACGTCGGCCATGCCCATGATGTAACGCATCAGGTCGCGCCGACGGCCGGCATACAAGTCGATGCAGTCCCGCACCATCCGGTTATAGGTCATCGGGATGACGCAAGGCATCCGTGCCAGCCGTTGCCGGTAGATCTCCTCCGGGAAGGAGACATTTTCATCCTCGTCCAGGCAGTATTTTTCGACATTGGAAAAATACTGCATGTGCCAGCTTTGGAGCAGGCTTTTCACATTTTCGTCCAGCGTCTCCGGCATCAGGCCGATCTCGGCATAGATGGAATCGGACGACAGCGCCGAATAGGTTTCTTCTTCTGCTGCCGTTTCTTCTACGGTTTCTTCTACGATCTCTTCCTGTGCACGGACGGCAGATACGGCACAGAGGACAGACAGCGTCAGGATTATTTTTTTCATAGTCGCCTAAAATTTAATATTACAGCTCAGGCCATACATGGATGCGGTATGGCGGGTGGCCGGGGATACGACCGGCTCTATGCGCAGGGCCAGACTGGGTGATATGTCGAAGTCAAACAGCTGGGCGTCGACATAGGCATCGGCCATGCAAATGAAATACCAGCCGACGGTCAGTATGATACTTAAATCCCGGTAGCGGCGGTAAAAGTCGCGGCCGTTTTTCAGCCGGTTTTTGAAGTTGGCATCCGTCAGGTAACTGGCCGGATCCAGGCCGGCCGGCACAAAACTGATCCACGTGTCGTGCCAGGTGTCGGGATTGTTCGGATCCTCTTTTGAGAGGTCGACATACGCCTGCGAGTAATCCTGGTAATTCTTGTTGTTCCAGGTGATGGCATAGAGGAAACCCATGTAACCCCCGTACACCAGAGGCAATTTCCAGTATTTCCGGTTGTAAATCTGTCCCAGACCGGGAAACACCGCCGCATAGAGTACCGACCGCCTGGAGTTCGGTTTGAAGGGCAAAGGCTCTTTCATTTCCAGCGGTTTCGACATGTCCGCCTGCCGCAGTTCGCCGGTTCGCGTCGAATCGACCGGGGTGCGGGAAAGCGTGTCGCTTCCGGTCGCCCCGGTTTCCTGCGCACGGGCCGGAAACGTCAAGCCGCAGCATACGGCAGCGAAGGTCAGGAAGATTATTTTACAGCAGCGCTTCACCCGGAATAGTTGTTATTTCATTTGATCCAGCAGTCCCATGATGCGTTCCAGTTCCACTTCGGAACCGAACGGAATGACAATTTTTCCATTCCCTTTTTGGGCGTCGCAGGTCAGTTTTACCTTGACCCGGAAAAAACCGGACAGCAGGTCCCGCAGCGCCCCGTATTCTTCGGGCAGCAGTTTCCGGGCGCTTTTTTTTGCCGCCGGCGCAGGCGTTTCGGGCGCTTCGTTTCCGCCTTCCGACGCATTCCGCACCCATTCTTCCACCTGACGTACCGACAGCCCGTCTGTCAGAATCTGTTCATAGAGAGCCAGCTGTATTTCCGGGTCGTCCATCGGGATCAGTGCGCGTGCATGTCCCATGTCGATCCGTTTGTCTTTCAGTCCCATCTGTATTTCCGCAGGCAGTTTCAGGAGCCGCAGGTAGTTGGTGATGGTCGCCCGTTTCTTTCCGACCCGTTCGCTCAGCGCTTCCTGGGTATACCCCTTTGTATCGATCAGTTTTTGATACGTCAGGGCAATTTCGATGGCGTTCAGGTCCTCCCGCTGGATATTTTCGATCAGTGCGATTTCGGCCACGTTTTCGTCGGCAGCGGTTTTGATGTAGGCCGGCACCTGTTGCAGTCCGGCCTTCAGCGCAGCGCGGTAACGGCGTTCTCCCGCGATGATCAGGTACCGGTCCGGTGCGGTTTCCTTCAGCGTAATCGGCTGGATGATCCCGTAGGTACGGATGGAGGCCGCCAGTTCTTCCAGTGCGTCGTTTTCAAAATACGTGCGGGGCTGGTCGGGATTCGGTTCGATTTTGCTCAGTTCGATTTCGCTGATAGACGACGAACCGCCCGTCCGCGGCTCCTCCACGGCAAGCAGTGAGCCAAGGCCGCGTCCCAGTTTGGTTTTATTTGCTTTCGCCATGTCTTATGATTTGGTTTTTTCGATCAGTTCCTGAGCCAGCTGCATGTGATTGGCCGAGCCTTTCGATTCGGCATCATAGAGCAGCACCGGCTGTCCGAAGCTCGATGCCTCCACCAGTTTCACGTTCCGCTGGATCGCCGTCCTGAATACCAGTTCCTGGAACAGTCGCCTGACTTCCTCGTAGATCTCGTTGGCGACCCGCAGACGGGCGTCATACATGGTAATCAGGAAGCCTTCGATTTCCAGTTCCGGATTCAGTTTGGCCTTGATCAGTTTGATCGTGTTCAGCAGTTTGGTGATGCCTTCCAGCGCGAAGTATTCGCACTGTACGGGAATAATGATCGAGTCGGAGGCCGTCAGGGCATTGACGGTGATCAGTCCCAGCGAGGGCGAGCAGTCGATCAGGATAAAGTCGTACCTCTCCTTCAGCGGAAGAAGGATTTTTTTCAGGGTATGTTCCCGGTCGTCCATGTTGAGCATTTCTATTTCTGCGCCCACCAGGTCGATGTGCGACGGCAGGACATCCAGCCGTTCCAGCGTGGTGGGGACAAGCACCTTGCGGCTGTCTTCTCCGTTGACCAGACAGTCGTAGAGCGAACTGTCGGAACTTTTTATGTCGATGCCCAGTCCGGACGAGGCATTGGCCTGCGGATCGGCATCGACAACCAGTACTTTTTTCTCAAGGGCAGCCAGCGACGCTGCCAGGTTAATGGTGGTAGTTGTCTTGCCAACTCCCCCCTTCTGATTTGCTAATGCGATAATTTTTCCCATAATTGTAAGTTGTAAGCAAAATAAAAAATCTTTCCTGTCGGAATGAATAATGACCTGTCCTCTTTTCTGTATTCCTTGGCAGATTGGACTATGCAAAGTTACAGGATTTTTCGTTTACAGGATCACTTTACGGCTGATTTTATAAAAGTTGTTGATCTTCTTGACGGTAGAGCAGGGCGTACAGGCGTCGTGGCAGTGTACGATCACCTGGTTGCCGGCGGCCGCCCGGTCGAGCAGCCGGATTTTTTCGTCGAAGGAGATCAGCGGGCACACGTCGTAGGCCGAAATCCACAGCGGAGAGACCTGTGCGGCAAGCGGGATCACGTCGCCCGCAAAGACGGCGGTCCACCCCTCCGTCTCCACGTAGACCACGAGCTGGCCGGAGGTATGTCCTCCGTAGAGGCACAGCCGGACGCCTTCGCACAGGTCGCAGTCTTCCCGGACAAGGCGGAGCCGGCCCGCCTTCTCAACAGATTCCATATTTTCCGGGAAATAGGAATCCACTTCCAGGGGATGCGGATTCAGGGCATTTTCCCACTGCGGCAGGCCCGCCCAGCAGACCGCTTCCGGAAAGGCCGGCACGATCCGGCCATGCTCCTTTCGCGTCACATACCCGCAATGGTCAAAATGCAAATGCGTCAGCACAATATCAGTCACCTGCCCGGGCGAAATCCCGCGTTCACGGAGCGCCTCGCGCAGGTCCGTCAAGTCATGGAAGCCGTACGAAGTCGACCGGAGCTGCTCCAGTTGCTTGTCGCCCACGCCGGTGTCAATCAGGATCACGCGGCCGCACCGGGCAAGCACCAGTCCGACATGCATGGCCAGGCGGCAACGGTGCTCCCCGTCCGCCGGATACCGCCGGCTCCACGCCCGATGCGGCACCGCGCCGAACATGGATCCCCCGTCGGCATGGAAATAGCCGGTGTGGATCAGTTGAAAAGAATTTTCTGCCATCTTTCGCAATTTTGGACACAAAGATAGGCATTTTGAACGAGCGGTCAACAGCGCCGTTCTTCCGGCAGGGATTGTGGAACGGCGAACGCCTCCCCGGACACGGCAACCGCTTGAAGGCGTCAGGCCGTTTCCGCAATACATCGTTCACCCTTCCGCCAGGCCCTTTCCGCATAAAGGAGGCGACCTTCACAAAAGCGAAACCGTTTTCCGGTTTTAGTTGCTGTTTTTGCATACAGGCCACGTCTGTAGCGGTTTTTTTTTATTTTCCGAGTATCTCCGGCAAACCCGTTGCGAAAAGCGCATCAAAAAAAAATGACTTTCCTTGATAATCATCTTGCTTTCGGAAGCAATTTAGTTGTATCTTTGCAGCGGAGTTTATTCAAATTCAAATAAAAGTAGTTCGGACGTAAACAGACTTGGGAAAGTCGAGACGTTTAAAAGTAATTCGAAAAGCGCGCGGGCTTGTGAAAGTCCGGCGCTTTGTTCTTTTATGGGATCACCGGTAAAAACAGGTGCTCATGGGAGGAAGCGCTTTATGACCGCCATACGGCAAACCTTCGTTTCGGACAGATAACCTCCTTTCCACCTCCTTTTAATAACAAAACAACCTCAGTAGGCGGCAAACAGGCATGAACCTCCGGCAAAACCTCATTACCTTATTTATTTATAACCGGGAATTAATGCGGTAATGAGGTGCGCCCGCAGATCATCTGCTTGCCGCTACTGAGGTTGTTTTGTTATTAACCCAACATGTCCATTAGCTGTTTCCCCTGTCGTGTCCGGAAGACGCCCTGCCGGTAAAACGGCCCGTCCCGGCCAGGGACGGAATGTTGGTAGAAAACGGCCCGCCGCAGAATCACCCGTCCCGGCTGGGACGGAATGTGATCAGAACGGAATTATTTCGCGCGGGGTAAGATATGCGGATGGATACAGCCCCCGCTCGGCGTAGCGTCCCGCTACGTCGTGTTAAAAGCAAGGCTCCTGCCTTGCGCCGCAACCATGCACCGCACGAAACACCATCCGAACAAA
>JAIRXI010000194.1 GCA_031268395.1 Tannerella sp.
CTGAACGTGGACGAGGAGGGCATTCCGGAGGCCTACCGTTCTGTTATCCGCCGTCTCCGCATGGCCTCCGAAAGCGGGGATATCCAGATGGAGATGGAGATGGAGGACGACTATCTGAAGGAGCTTCAGGACAAGGAACGGCTGGTCGCTCAACACGAAAAAGCCCTTGAAGAACAGAAGAAAAAGAACGAGGAACAGCGGAAAGTGATTGAAGACAGGGACAGAGTCATAAAAGAATTAAAAAAGCAACTGGCCGAACAGCAGAAGCAAAAATAACTCTTCGCTCTGATAGCTGCAAGTCTGGTCCCAATAGAACGGTTCAGGGATGTAGCAGAACTATCAAGGCAGAGACGGAAGTATCGCGTCGAGCCGGTTTGTTCCCGACGCCAATACTTGCCGAAATGACAATCGCCTCTCGGAAGCGTTCCGGGAGGGATGCTGGTCCTTTACCGGTCAATCCTTCTGTTTTATTGCATTTTGTCTTTCTCTTGTGTCTCTCTGTCTGCATAACCTTTTTGGAGAATTGAGAGTTAGGGAGACTTCATCGACGACTGATCGTTCTCCCCTCTCCACTCCATAAAAATACGGTCAAGGGCCATTTTGGGTTTATTTATCCAACATTCAGGTGTAAACTTTCTTCTGTCGAAATCGAATTGTGGATTTCCGGCAAAAAAAATTAACCGGATAATGGCATGTTTCCGCATAAAAAGCCGTATTTTTGCCCATCTAAAAACTGATTGATATGAAAACTTCGATTTTAATGCCAATTTGGGGATTCCTTCTGTCAATGACACTGGCATCCTGCAATTTTTTTTCGTCTTCGTCGGGTTCGATAGGCGTTCGCGCCACCGGTGTGGCTTATGAAGTAGTGGTTGTGGCAGATCTCTCCCTGTGGGACGACGCCGTCGGGAATAAAATCAGGGACGAACTGCAGATGTCCGTTCCGGGCCTTCCTCAGGACGAACCGTCCATGAGAATTACGTATGTGGATCCCGCCGATTTCACCGGCATGATGACGTATGTCCGCAATATCCTGATGGTAAGCGTCGATCCGTCGAGGTATACCAAAGCCTCTTTCCATACCGAAAGAGACAGATGGTCGAGCGGACAGGTTGTGGTTCACGTGACCTCGCCGGAGAAAGGGATGCTGCTTGATTATCTGGAACAGCGTCCGGGACAGCTGGTCGATTACTATACCCGAACAGAAATGTCGCGGATGTCGCGGGTGCTCCGGAAAACGCACAGCACATGGATCGAAGACAAACTGAAGGAGAAGTTCGGCATTGTACTGTATGCTCCGGATGATTTCAATTCGTCCAAAGACACGACCGGTTTCTTCTGGTCGTCCAACAACGCAAACGTCGGACGGATGGATATTGTTGTGTACACATTCCCCTATACGGACGAGCATACTTTTACGAAAGAATACCTGATTGCCCGGCGGGATTCAGCACTGGGCGCCAATATTCCCGGCTCGTTTCCCGGCTCCCACATGGCAACGGACGCGAACAATGTGTTTTATGCGGCCACTTCGCAAAAGGGCAGGTATTGCGGCGTGCTGCGCGGCCTGTGGCAGATGGAAGGCGACATGATGGGAGGCCCGTTTGTCAGTTATGCCCGTGTTGACGAGACGCATAACCGTGTCGTCGTGGCGGAAGGATTCGTCTATTCGCCGGACACGGACAAACGCGCCTACATCAGGCGCCTGGAAGGGTCGCTGCACACCTTGCTGCTGCCCGGAGAATCCGACGCGCAGGAAGAACAGCAAAAGCCGGAAGCGAGCGAATGAAGTCTATGGAAAAAAGACTGATCAGGACAGGAATCACGCACGGCGACACAAACGGCGTCGGCTATGAGGTCATATTGAAAACTTTTGCGGACGAACGGATTGCCGAATTATGCACACCGGTGATCTACGGATCCCTGAAAATCGCACTGTATCACCAGCGAATCATGAACCTGCCGCCCGTAAGTTTTGAAGTGATCAACCGGGCAGAGGAAGCGGTGGAGGGAAAAATCAACCTGATCAACTGCATGGACGGAGACATAAAAGTCCAGCCGGGACTGGCGTCGCCGGAAGCAGGCGTCGCGGCATACAAGTCGCTGGAAGCGGCTGTGGCCGACATCAAAAAGGGCGTGATTGACACGCTGCTGACGGCTCCGATCAATAAACACTCGATCCGGAGCGCGGCCTTCCATTTTCCCGGCCACACGGAGTACCTGGAATCGCATTTCAGGGAAGACGGCACGTCGGGCGACGGGTCGCTGATGATCTTGATGCAGGATCAGTTGCGGGTGGCGCTGGTTACGGGACACATCCCCCTGGAAGACGTGAAGGCGCAAGTCACGAAGGAGCGGATTGTCAAAAAACTGAACCTGTTCAACACCTCGCTGAAACAGGACTTTGCGATCGTCAGACCTCGCATTGCCGTATTGTCGCTCAATCCCCACGCCGGCGACAAGGGCGTGCTGGGTTCGGAAGAAGAAACGGTGATCGGCCCGGCCATAGCGGAAGCGGAAACACACGGTCTGACGGTCTTCGGGCCGTATGCAGCGGACGGCTTTTTCGGTTCGACAGCCTGTTCCCGGTTCGACGGCATCCTGGCCATGTATCACGACCAGGGGCTGGTCCCGTTCAAGATACTGGCAATGGAAAACGGCGTCAATTACACGGCCGGGCTGTCGGTGATACGCACCTCGCCGGCTCACGGAACAGCCTACAACATTGCCGGCCGGAATCAGGCTTCGGAAGAATCGTTCCGCCGGGCGCTGTTCGTGTCGATGGACCTCTTCCGGAACCGGGCAATGCACCGCAGGATAACGGCCAACCCGTTACAGAAACAGTACGTGGACAAGGGAGGCGACAACGTCAAACTCGACCTGACCAAAGACGAACCGGCCGAGTAGTACCAAATGCAAGATTCAAAAAGTATGTTTAAAGATAAGACTGTCGTATATACATCGGGAACGTTTGACATGTTCCATTACAATCATTTGCGAATGATTAACTACGCCCGCAGCCTGGCAGACATCCTGATTGTGGGCGTAAGCACGGACGAACTGGTGTCGTCGTATAAGACGTCTCCCATCATCCCCTTCAACGAGCGTCTCCAAATCATCGAGGCCCTGAAAACGCCCGACATCGTCGTGCCGCAACACACGCTCGACCATACGGAGATTGTCAGGAAACTGAATATTGACGCCTTCGTCGTGGGTGATGACTGGTATGGCAAATATGACTATCTGAAAGATCTTGACGTACAGGTGTTTTATTTCCCCTACGGGACCGGCGTTTCGTCGTCTTCCCTGAAAAAGACGATTCACGACTCCTACGAAAAACACTTGCGGCAGGAGCAGAAAGCGAAACCGGAATCGGTAAAAACACAGCAGTAAGACAAAGGGAGGACATGGCGAAACAGGCTTTAATCACAGGCGGCACCAGGGGCATCGGGAAAGCAGTTGCTTCCTGTCTGGCGGGAGCAGGATACGACCTGCTGCTGACCTACGGCTCCGATCATGCGACAGCCGACGCGACAGCCGGGGAAATCCGGGCGGCGCATGAGGGGGTATCCGTGTCCGTCTTGCAGGCGGACATTGCAGACGTGCGTTCGATCGACACAATCGACGGCTGTCTGGTGGCGTACGGAATGATGCCGGATGCGGTCGTGCTCAATGCCGGACTGACCTGCCGGGAACCGTTTGAACGGATGAAACTGGCCGAATGGGAGCGCGTGTTTTTCGCAAACGTACATTTCCCGGTGTTCCTGTTGCAGCGGATCGCCGGCCGGATCCCGGCCGGAGGGAGCGTCGTTTTCACCGGTTCGCTGATGGGAATCGAGCCTCATGCCACTTCGCTGGCGTATGGCGTGACCAAATCCGCCGTTCATGCGCTGACCAGAAACCTGGTCAAGTTCCTGTCCCCTCTCCGGATCCGCGTAAATGCGGTAGCGCCGGGATTTGTGGATACCGAATGGCAGCGGGACAAACCTGCGGAAATCCGCCGGAACATTGAGGGAAAAGTGGCTCAGGGACGGTTTTGCCGTCCGGACGAAGTGGCGGAAGTATACAGAATGTTGATTGAAAATACTTATTTTGAAGGAGAAGTCATCGCCGTCAGCGGCGGTTATTCGTACAAATAACAACGGATGAAGAAGGTAAAACGGATAAAAAAGGAATTTGAACTGTCGCTCAAGTCTGTAGAAACGGAAAACACCCTTGACCTGTATTTTTATCGTCCCCTCGGCTACTGGCTGGCATGTGTGTTCCGGGACACAAAAATCACGCCGAACATGGTGACCGTCATATCCATTTTTGTCGGCGCCGGCAGTGGACACCTGTTTTATTTCAACGAACTGGCCTGCAGCCTGACGGGTATTCTGTTGCTGATCCTGGCCAACCTCCTGGACTGTGTAGACGGTCAGCTGGCGCGTCTGACGGGACAAAAATCGGAAATGGGCCGTATCCTGGACGGTGTGGCCGGCGACATCTGGTTTATCCTCATCTATGTGGCCTTTGCTCTGCAACTGACCCACGCCTTCGGAACGGCGTGGTTTTTCCTTCCGGCCACCTTTTCAGGCCTCTCCCACCTGGTACAGGCCAATATCACAGACTACTACAAAACGCTGCATCTCTATTTCGTAAGCAAGGAGAAGGGACACGAATTTCGGAACCTGGAGCAGCTAAAGGCACAGCAAAGAACCATGAAAAAAGGCCTGCACAAATTCTTTTATGCCCTGTATGAAGCTTATACCGGCTTGCAGGAACAGTTGACGCCGGCGCTGCAACAACTGATGAAAACCCTCTGTGAGCAATACGGCGACGACTTGCCGGAAAGTCTCCGGCAGGACTTCCGCAGGCAAAGCCGCCGGCTGATGAAGCGATACATCGACCTGCTGACGTTCAACGGCCGCACCATCATTCTGTTTGCCGTGGTGTTAAGCGGTCATGTATGGGTGTATTTTATTTACGAAGGGATTGTACTCAACATGGTCCTGTGGATCGCTGTCCGGAAGCATGAAAAGATGTGCCGCCGGATCGGCGAAAAAGTCGCAAGTCATGCCTTCGGGTAGCAATTATGTTTTAATGGAAGAATGAAAAAAACGGTAATCGATATATGGGATTTGCAGAAGATGTTCCCGGTTTTCAAAAGCAGGCCGGGAACTTTCCTGGGAAAAAAACTGCTGAAGTGGATCAATATGGACAAGGTAAACCGGATTCATGCCAGGTATTGTCATTTGCACGGGTCGGCGTTCACGTCGGCCATACTGTCCGATCCGATGATGGACGTGAAGTACGAGATACACGGCGCCGAATGGCTTCATTCGCTGCCGCCCGGTGCATTTGTTACCGTATCGAACCACCCCGTCGGCTCGCTGGACGGCGTTATCCTGATTGATATTTTTGCCTCGCAGCGCGACGATTTTTGTGTAATGGCCAACGGCGTCCTGATGAAAATCGGAGCGATGAGAGACAATTTCATTTCCGTCGTTCCCCGGACAGACCCCGAAGCCGGCCCCAACCGGGCCAATGTCAACGGCGTACGGATTGCGCTCGGACACTTGAAAGACGGACATCCGGCCGGCTTTTTTCCGGCCGGCGCCATGTCCTTTGTCAACAAGGAAAAACAGATACGGGATTTGCCCTGGACGCACAGCGTGATCCGGCTGATTCGCAAGGCAAACGTGCCTGTTTATCCCGTTTATTTCGACTGCCGCAATTCGCGTTTTTTCTACTGGCTGGGGAAAATCAACTGGAAACTGCGCATCCTGCGCGTGCCGTCCGAAGCGTTCAACAAACGCGGCAAAACACTGCATGTCCATATCCGTGAACCGCTTCTCCCTGCAGTCCTCCAGCGCTACAAGAATGATCATGAACTGGCCGATTTCCTGTATCATACCACCTATGGCGACCGGTGAGACACGGTTTCGGCAGATCCGTCACACCGGAGATCCGATTGCCATGCAGTAATCGGAGACGGGTGCATTCCAAATGGTCGCACGTTATGGTCATTTTGCCGCATCGCGACGGAACAATACCGGAAACGACCTCCGCGCACAGGGAATGTCAGCAGAAAAACGTTCCACATAAGGCGCTGTAAATAAATGATCCCGAAACGTCCATTAGCCGTTATTCCTCGTGTCCGGAAGAGGGCCTGCCGGTAAAAAACGGCCCGCAACGCAATATGGCCCGTTCCTGCGGGACATGCTCATCTCCATTTGTCGGGCAATGGTTTCTATGAGGCGTCCTTTGAGGACGATAAAATTTTATCCCAACATGTCCATCAGACACTTCCTCCGTCGTGTCCGGAAGAGGCGTTGCCGGGACGGATTGACGGGCAGATATTCCGTTTGCTGCCGGCAGGCAGCCTCTTCTTCCGGACTCGAAAGGTAGCTACCTGTGGGCGAAAGGCAGGTACCTGTGGGCGAAAGGTAAGTACCTATGGGCAAAAAGTAAGTACCTATGCTGGAAAGGTAAGTACCTATGCTGGAAAGGTACTACCTGTGGGCGAAAGGTAAGTACTTGTGGTGGAAAGGCAGGTACCTGTGGGCAAAAGGTAAGTACCTATGGGCAAAAGGTAAGTACCTATTGGGGAAAGGTACTACCTGTGGGTGAAAGGTAAGTACCTGTGGTGGAAAGGCAAGTACCTATGGGCGAAAGGCAAGTACCTATTGTGGAAAGGCAAGTACCTGTGGGCGAAAGGTAAGTACCTATGGTGGAAAGGTAGGTACCTGTGGGCGAAAGGTAAGAACCTATGGTGGAAAGGTAGTTACCTGTGGGCGAAAGGTAATAACCTAA
>JAIRXI010000206.1 GCA_031268395.1 Tannerella sp.
TGTGTCTGTCCGCAGTCTTACCCTGTGCGAAATAAGGCCGTCCCGACCACAGTCTGTCCGAAACGCAGGTTTGCCGTGAGGCTGTCATAAAGCGTTTCGCTCGTGAACACATGGCTTTACCGGAGGGCCGAAATTTTGCCTCCCGGCCTCCCCGCTTCCTCGAATCTTTATTACCTTTGCACCGGTTTTTATAATAACGGTAAACATGATGGAATACAATTTCAGGGAGATTGAGAAGAAATGGCAGGAGTGGTGGCGGGAAAAGGGAGTGTACCGCGTTGTTGAGGACGAAAGCAGACCTAAATATTATGTGCTGGACATGTTCCCCTATCCTTCGGGAGCGGGACTGCACGTGGGACATCCGCTCGGCTACATCGCCTCCGACATCTATGCACGCTACAAGCGGCTGAAAGGCTTCAACGTGCTCCACCCGATGGGCTACGACGCCTACGGCCTCCCGGCCGAACAGTATGCCATCCAGACCGGACAGCATCCCCACGTCACCACCCGGAACAATATCGAACGCTACCGCGAACAGCTGGACCGGATCGGCTTCTCTTTCGACTGGAGCCGCGAGGTCCAGACGTGCGACCCCGCATACTATCACTGGACGCAGTGGGTTTTTATGCAAATGTTCGACAGTTTCTATTGCCGTGAGGCCGACAGGGCACTGCCGGTTTCCGAGCTGGTGCGCCGCTTCGAGGCCGCAGGAACGCAGGGACTGAACGTGGCCTCCGGAGGAAACTTCTCCTTTACGGCAGCGGAATGGAAAAGGATGGACGAAATCCGGCAGCAGGAGGTGCTGATGGACTACCGCCTGGCCTACCTGGGCGACACGGCGGTGAACTGGTGTCCGGCGCTGGGGACGGTGCTGGCCAACGACGAGGTCGTGAACGGCGTCTCCGAACGCGGCGGCCATCCGGTGGAACAGAAAGTGATGCGGCAGTGGTGCCTGCGCGTGTCCGCCTACGCCCAGCGACTCCTCGACGGACTGGAAACCCTCGACTGGACGGAATCGCTGAAAGAAACACAGCGCAACTGGATCGGACGGAGCGACGGCGCAGAAATCCGCTTCGACCTCCCGGAAGAAAACCCCGCTGGCGCCATCACCGTCTTCACCACCCGCCCCGACACTATCTTCGGCGTCACCTTCATGGTACTGGCCCCCGAATCCGGATACCTGCCCTCGGTCGTCACGCCGGAACAGCGTGCTGCCGTCGACGCCTACCTGTCCGCCTCCAGAAAAAAGACCGAACGCGAACGCATCGCCGACCGCAGTGTGACGGGCGTCTTCAGCGGCTCCCGCGTCCTCCATCCCCTGACCGGCAAGGCCATCCCGATATGGATCAGCGACTACGTCCTGGCCGGATACGGCACGGGCGCCATCATGGCCGTACCCGCCCACGACAGCCGCGACTACGCCTTTGCCCGCCACTTCCATCTCCCCATCATCCCCCTGATCGAAGGCTGCGACGTCTCGGAAGAAAGTTTCGACGCCAAAGAAGGCCTCATGATCAACTCCGGATTCCTGGACGGCCTGACCGTCGTCGAAGCCATCCGCACCGCACGCGAAACCATCGAAGCCAAGGGCCTGGGACGAATCAAAACCAACTACCGCCTGCGCGATGCCATCTTCAGCCGCCAGCGCTACTGGGGCGAGCCGTTCCCCGTCTATTACGGCCCCGGCGGGATGCCCCGGACGCTGCCCCCGGACCGCCTGCCGCTGGAACTGCCTGCCGTCGACAGCTTCCTCCCCGCCGAAACAGGCGAACCGCCCCTGCGCCGCGCCGCCCGCTGGGCCTGGGACGCCGCCGGCCAACAGGTGACCGACACCGCACGCATCGACCGCCACACCGTCTTCCCCCTCGAACTCAACACCATGCCGGGCTTTGCCGGCTCCTCCGCCTACTACCTCCGCTACATGGATCCTCACAACCCCGGCCAACTCGTCTCGCCCGCCGCCAACCGTTACTGGCGCAGCGTAGACCTCTACCTCGGCGGGACGGAACACGCCACCGGACACCTCGTCTACAGCCGTTTCTGGAACAAGTTCCTCTACGACACAGGCCGGATATGCGAAGACGAACCCTTCCGCAAACTCGTCAACCAGGGCATGATCCAGGGACGCTCCAACTTCGTCTACCGCATCAACGGCACCAACACCTTCGTCTCCCTCAACCTGAAAGACCGCTACGACGTGACCCCGCTGCACGCAGACGTCAACATCGTCGACGCCGACCGGCTCGACATCGACGCCTTCCGCCGCTGGAACCCCGAATACCGGGAGGCGGAATTTATCCTCGAAGACGGGAAATACATCTGCGGCTGGGCGGTGGAGAAGATGTCCAAGTCGATGTACAACGTCGTCAACCCGGACACGGTCGTGGAAAACTACGGCGCAGACACGCTGCGGCTCTACGAAATGTTCCTCGGCCCCCTCGAACAGTCCAAACCCTGGGACACGAACGGCATCGACGGCGTACACCGCTTCCTGAAAAAGAGCTGGGCCCTGTTCTGCGGACGGGACGGCGCCCTGCAGGTGACGGACGGCGAACCTGCGGCAGCCGAACTCAAGTCGCTGCACCGCCTGGTCCGGAAAGTATCCCGCGACATCGAACACTTCTCCTTCAACACCTCCGTCAGCGCCTTCATGATCTGCATCAACGAACTGACGGCGCTCAAGTGCACCAAACGTGCCATTCTGGAGCCGCTCGTCATCCTCCTGGCGCCCTTTGCTCCCCACTTCGCCGAAGAACTGTGGCACGCACTGGGCCACACCGGCACCGTGTGCGATGCCGCATGGCCGGCACACGACGAAGCCTTCCTGAAGGAAGACTCCGCCGTTTACGCCGTATCCTTCAACGGCCGGGTCCGCTACAGCCTCGAACTGCCCGCCGGCCTGCCGCGCGAAGAAGTAGAACAGGCAGCGCTCACACATGAACTCTCCGCCAGATGGCTCGAAGGCCGGACGCCGCGGAAAATCATCGTCGTGCCCGGACGGATCGTCAACATGGTACTGTAAAGCGGCGCGCAACTTTCGCAAGGCCCAAACTGTTATGTAGACAATGAAACCGTATTCGCTCCATAAACTGTATCATCCTGTCCGCGACTATGTATTCATCTGCATCGGGACACTGCTGTTCGGCTTCGGCTTCAACGGATTTATCCTGTCCGCAGAAGTCGTCCCGGGCGGACTGACGGGACTGTGCTCGCTGCTCTTCTACCTGACAGGGATTCCGGTATCCGTCTCCTATGCCGCGGTCAACATAGCCCTGCTGCTGTTTGCCTACAGGCTGCTGGGCTTCCGTTTCACGGTGAACACGGTATTCGGCGTCATCGCCCTTACCTGTTCGCTCCTGCTCTTCGAGTGGCTGCTGGACGGCCAGCCGGTTATCCGGAACGAACCGTTCATGTCCATCCTGATCGGAGGCGCGCTCTGTGGCGCCGGACTGGGCATCATCTTCTCGGCCGGCGGCAGCACCGGCGGGACCGACATCGTGGGCGCCATCGTCAACAAATACCGGAACATCTCCATCGGACGGACGCTGCTCCTGTGCGACTTCATCATCATCGGGTCGTCCTATTTCCTGTTCCACGACATCGAGAAAATCATGTTCGGGTTTGTGGAAATGGTCGTCAACAACTACGTGCTCGACCGCGTCATGAACGCAAACAGCCAGTCGGTACTCTTCCTGATCTTCTCGCAGAAGCACGAGGAAATCGTCGAGCGCATCGTCAGCGACCTGGGGCGCGGCTGTACGATCCTCAACGGTCAGGGCGGCTACACCCGTGAACCGGCAAAGGTGATTGTCCTGCTGGCCAAGAACCGCGAAAGCGTGACCGTCTTCCGCCTGGTCAAGTCCGTCGACCATCAGGCGTTCATTTCGCAAAGCTCCGTCCGCGGCGTCTACGGCGAAGGATTTGACCCGATCAGGTAGTAGAACGGCTCATGAACACGGCTATTTTTGAAGGATACATAGGTATCCGTACCGGAGACGGACAGTTTATATACGACATGCTTCTGCTGCTGGTCTTCCTGCTGTTCGCTTTCTTTGCCGTCATTTTCCGGATGCATTTCCCCCTGTTTGCGGGGATACTGAACGAACTCTTTTCGGTCAGGGAACGTCAAAGCCTGTTTGACGGGCGGGAAAGAGGCACTCTTTTTTTCACGGGCTTCCTGAAATTTCAAACCCTGTTCCTCTGTGCGCTTTTCGTCTGTCTGGTCTATGGCAACTATACCGGTTTTCAGAGCCTGCGCTTGACGTCGATCGCCGGGATGGTACTGATCTTTTTTGGCATTCTTTGCCTTTTTTACCTGTTCAAGCAGTGCCTGTACTGGCTCTATGGATTCATATTCGGCGAAAAAGACGACAGTAAACGCTGGAATGGCACATATCACAACCTGTCCTGCCTGTGGGGTATTTCGCTGTATATCCCCGTCGTCTGGTTAATCCTTGACCATCAGCACCTGACGGAAGCGCTCCTCCTGTTTGCGCTGCTCTATCTATGCTTCAGATTCACATTAATTTACATGACCGTTCGTATCTTTTATAGCAAAAACACCGGAATATTGTATTTATGTTCGTACCTTTGCGCCCAGGAAATTGTACCCTTACTGTTTTTATATGAAGGTATGAATTATTTATATAACACAATTGAGGTAAGCACTTTATGGCATTAAGTATAAGAAAATTACTGATATCGCAACCGCAACCGACATCGGAAAGGTCCCCTTACTTTGACATTGCAGAAAAATATGGGATAGAAGTAGACTTTCGTCCCTTTATCAAGGTAGAACCCCTGGCCGCCAGAGAATTCAGACAACAGCGCATCTCCATTCTGGATTACAGTGCGGTCATTTTTACGGCGCGGACGGCGATTGACCATTTTTTCCATCTGAGCGAGGAATTGAGAATCTCAATTCCGGAAACCATGAAGTATTTTTGCATGACCGAGACCATCGCCGTCTATTTGCAGAAATACATCATTTACCGGAAGCGGAAGATCTTTTACAGTCAGACGGGAAAACCGGAAGACCTGGTGGCGGTCATCGGTAAACACGCGAAGGAAAAATACCTCCTTCCCGTTTCCGACGTGTACAAAGACAACCTGGTGCGTCTGCTGGAGATAAAAAAGATACACTGCGTGCCGGCCGTGATGTACCGGACGGTGAGCAACGATTTTTCCAAAGAAGAAAAGTTCGACTACGACATGCTCGTCTTTTTCAGCCCTTCGGGGATTTCTTCCCTGCTGAAAAACTTCCCGGACTTCACGCAGGACGACATCCGAATCGGCTGCTTCGGTTCGTCGACGGCAAAGGCGGCGGTCGACGCCGGACTGCGGCTCGACGTCAAAGCCCCCACGCCGGAAGCCCCCTCCATGATAGCTGCGCTGGAACAGTATCTGAAAAAAGAATCCGTCGAAAAAAAGAATGGACGTTAAGCGGGCCACATTCCCCAAAAGCGAGCGTCTGTCGTGGAAACGGCATATAGACAGGCTTTTTGCGGAAGGCAGGTCGTTCGTGGCATATCCATTGCGGGTGGTATACCTGCCGGTAAGGACGGAACCGGCTGCGACGGCGGTGTCCGTACTCGTCGGCGTGCCGAAGCGGAAACTGCGACACGCGGCAGACCGGAATTTCGTTAAACGAAGGATCCGGGAAAGCTACCGCCTGCGGAAACAGGACGCCTTCTGTAGCCTGGCCGGGAAGGACGGGACACTGTTGCTGGCATTTCTCTATCTGGACGCTCAAAAAAGCCCGTTCGCCGTGATTGACGCGGCGATGAAAAAGGCCCTCGCCTCGCTGCAGGCGACACTGCGTCTGCCGGGGTAAGGCCTCCGGTTACGGACAGGCGCAAAACAGGATACTACTGCAAAGATCGGAATGAAACGTTTGTTTACATGGCTGCTGCTCGTGCCGGTCTATTTCTACAAATACTGCATTTCCCCGTGGACGCCACCCTCCTGTCGCTACACGCCCACATGTTCCGAGTATGCCGTGCAGGCATTGAAAAAGCACGGCCCGTTGCGCGGATTGTGGTTGACGGCAAAGCGGATTGCGCGGTGTCATCCGTGGGGTGGGAGCGGGCATGACCCCGTCCCCTGAAAGTGTCTCCACAGGCAACTGACTTCGATGATATATTGTGACATACATACGCATCGGCCGCCGGCGAATCCGGACGACCTGGCCGTCGTGGCCGCGGACATCCGGCAACCCGGCCTGCCGGAGACAGGGTATTATGCCATAGGGATTCACCCCCGGCAGGCCGACCGGACGCTCTTGCCGCTGTTGCGGGCGTCGGCCGGCCTGTCCCGGGTGGCAGCCATCGGAGAAACCGGTCTGGACAAATTGGCCCCGACGCCCTGGCCGCTTCAGGAAGAAGTATTTGCGGCACAGGTCCGGCTGGCCGGCGAAATCCGGAAACCGATCATCATCCACTGTGTCAGAGCCTGGCAGGAACTGATGGCCGTCCGGAAAGCCGTCCGGTACGATATTCCCTGGATCATTCACGGATTCAGGGGAAACGGAACGCTGGCCGCTCAACTGCTCCGCGCCGGATTCTTTCTTTCGTTCGGCGCCCGCTACCACCCCGAAGCCGTCTGCCGGGCTTGGGAGGCTCGCCGGCTACTGGCCGAAACGGACGACAGGCCGCTTGACATCAGGGAGGTATACACTTCACTCGCCGCAACGCTGGCCCTGCCGGAAGAGCGCCTTGCGCAGGAAATCCTTGCAAATGTCCGGAAGGCGATTCCTTCCATTTTACGGCCGGACGGCCGTTAAAGATCGAACGAATATACCCTTCCCGCATCCGGCCTTGATCTACGCAGCCATACTTGCAAGTATAAAAAGTCAGCGCACATGGACATATTGGGTTTCTTTTGTCGGCGCGGCATTTTGTCGCGGGAGTTGTCGGCAACAATACAACTCCGAAAAGCACCTTTTTGGCACCTAAAAGGGCCTTATCATGTAAAAAAAACAGAAAAAGCAGTCGACGGATAAAAAAAATCCACCTTTCCGGCGTTTTCTCTTGCACAATTCAATATCATTGCAGATATTTGCTCCGTTTTTCGAATGAACTCATTCAATTTTCAGGCTATTCATAACATTAAAAACAAGTATTGCAATGAATTTACAAAGACCAAATGGCAATGATGCCACCCGATCGACCAATCGATCGAAAAGTATTGTCCCCTGCAGCGGATTATGTTCCAGATGTCTCGACGGATGCAGAGGGAATTGTGAAGTGTTCAAGGCCACTTACCGTGGCCGGGAACTGATTTATCCGGGACCTTTTGGCGACGTGACCGCCGGAGGCGACAAGGATTACCCCGTGGACTACTCCCATCTCAACATTCAGGGATATGCTCAGGGTGCGGAAGGACTGCCCGCAGGCGTGGAAGCCGGACCCGACACCGCCCGCTTCCCCATCGTGGATACCGAAACCGAATACGGCTGGGATAAAAAAGTAAAAATGACGGTTCCTGTTTTCACGGGCGCGCTCGGTTCGACCGAAATTGCCCGGAAAAACTGGGAACATTTCGCTGTGGGCGCCGCCATCTCGGGCGTAACTATCGTGTGCGGGGAGAACGTCTGCGGCATCGACCCGGCGCTGGAACTCAGCGAGTAGAAAAAAGTGAAGAAAGCTCCGGACATGGACCGGCGCATCGAAGCCTACAACCGCTATCACAACGGATACGGCGAAATCCTGATCCAGATGAATGTGGAAGATACGAATCTCGGCGTAGCCGAATACATCATCGACAAGCACCACATCGAAACCATCGAGCTGAAATGGGGACAGGGAGCCAAATGTATCGGCGGTGAAATCAAGGTGGGTCAGCTGGAGCGCGCACTGGAACTGCAAAAACGCGGCTACATCGTGACGCCCGACCCGTCGGATGCCATTGTCCAGGCGGCATACAAATCCGGCGCCATCAAGGAATTTGAACGTCACAGCCGGCTGGGATTTGTCACCGAAGACAGTTTCATGAAGGAAGTGGAACGGCTGCGCGCGCTGGGTTACAGGCGCATCACCCTCAAAACCGGCGCCTACAGCCTGAAAGAACTCGCAATGGCGATCAAGTATTGCTCGACGGCCGGGCTTGACCTCCTCACCATCGACGGCGCGTCGGGCGGAACGGGGATGAGTCCCTGGCGGATGATGGAAGAATGGGGCGTACCCTCAATCTATCTGCACAGCGCGGCCAGCGAATATGCCGGTATCCTCGCCTCGACGGGCGCACGTGTGCCCGACCTGGCTTTTGCCGGCGGATTCAGCTCCGAAGACGGCGTCTTCAAGGCCCTCGCCCTGGGTGCTCCGTACGTAAAGGCCGTCTGCATGGGACGCGCGCTGATGATCCCCGGCATGGTCGGCAAGAACATCGCCCACTGGATTGAGAAAGGAAACCTGCCTAAAAACGTCTCCGAATACGGTTCCTCACCGGAAGAAATATTCGTCAACTACGAAAAGGTAAAGGCCATTGTCGGCGCCGACGAAATCAAACACATCCCGCTGGGCGCCATCGGCATATACAGTTATGCCGACAAGCTCAAGGTCGGCCTCCAGCAACTGATGGCCGGTGCGCGGCGTTTCAACATTTCGGTGATCACCCGCAACGAACTGATGTCCCTCACCGAAGAGTGTGCCCGGGTGACGGGTATCCCCTATCTGATGGACTGCTATCGGGAGGAAGCGCTGCAAATCCTGAAAGGATAAAAATAAATCCCCCCTCCCTCCGTTCCGGAGATTTCAAACGAAGTCTCCGGAACGTTTGTTTTATGCCACCATGTCCCTTCGCCGTTTTCCCTGTCGTGTCCGGAAGAGGGCCTGCCGGTAAAAAACGGCCCGTCCCGGTCAGGGACGGAATGTGGTCGGAACGGCCTTATTTCGCGCAGGGTAAGACAGGCGGATGGACACCGCCCCGGTATATATCCGCCGTACCCCCTTTTTCGTCCACATTCCGTCCCAGCCGGGACGGGTGATTATGTGGCGGGCCGTTTTCTACCAACATTCCGTCCCTGGCCGGGACGGGCCACAGTGCATTGTGAGCCGTTTTTTATCGGCAGGGCGTCC
>JAIRXI010000209.1 GCA_031268395.1 Tannerella sp.
CGTTCCTCCTCGCAATGACGGCGGCATTCGGCTTTTGAAACAGTTCCTTTCCGTCTTCCTCCGTGTTTGAATCGGGAGGAGACGGAGAGGCTTCTTGCGGCGCCTGAAACTCTTACAGGTTATTTATTTCGCATCCCTAAAGAGGAGGCAAGGGCCTGTCGGTTATATGAAAGGCTGTCCGGTCAGTTGACCTTCCGCTGCGGATACCCCGTGACGGCCGCCGGAGAAGTCGACCGTCAGCCGCCGGATGTCGTTCAGCCGTCCTTCACGGCGGGCCTTGCTGAGGGCATTGTCACGCACCTGCGCTCCCGGATGACCTTTGGCCAGGTCGGCCGCATGTGCCGCAATCTTGTGTGCGATGATGCCGGCCCGCAGGTCTTCCCTGCCGCCGACCGGGATCATGCTCCCGTTGCCGATCAGCGAGGCGCCGTGCCAGGCTGCCTGTGCGCCTCCGATGGCCGAGGCGATGTATCCGTAGACGCCGGCAATGTCGGTGATTGTCGTCCCCATCGTAAAGAAAGGCACTCCCTTGCAGATATACAGATGCTCTTTGGTGTTGGCTTCGATTTTGTGCAGGGGGATATGACCGGGGCCTTCGGCAATGGTCTGGACATGCTGTTTCCAGGCCATTTCGATCAGGTGGCGCATTTCGGTCAGTTCGGCGATGCAGGCCGGGTCGTTGGCATCGTAAATGGCGTCGGGACGCAGTCCGCTGCTCAGGAAAAGCGAGATGTCGCAGGCTTTCAGTATTTCGCAGATTTCGTCAAAATGCGTGTACAGAAAGTTCTCCTCTCCGTGCGTGTTCATCCATTCGCTCAGGATGATGCCGCTGCGGGACACCAGGTTCACCAGGCGGCTGTTCGTCAAAAGCAGGTGTTCCTTCCGCATGGCCGCGTGGATGGCCATAAAGTCCACACCCTGCCGGGCCTGTTCGATCAGCGTGTCGCGAAACAGCGCCCAGCTCAGCTCCTCCGGCCTCCCGCCGGCTCTTGCCAGCGCCTGATAGAGCGGACTGGTTCCCACGGGCACCGGACAGTTGCGGATCAGCCACTCCCGCACGTGGAAACAGTCGTCCCGGGACGAGAGGTCGATCAGCGTATCCGTGCCCCACCGGCAGGAGCGGATCATCTCCCCGACGGTCTCTTCCGCATTCCGGCTGTAGGGGTTGATGTTCGTGTTCACCTTTACCAGGAAGCGGCGGCCGATAATCATCGGTTCCACTTCCGGATGGTTGATGTTCGAGGGGACGATGGCGCGGCCGGCCGCAATCTCCCTCCGCACAAAGTCCGGCGTGATGTAGGATTTCAGGCCCATGGCTTCCACCTGCTGGTTTTCGCGGATGGCCACATATTCCATTTCCGGCGTGACAACCCGTTTTTTTGCATAATACATCTGCGTGATCTGCTTTCCCTCCCTGGCCCTGAAAACGGGCGGCTGCACGGGGAAGGCGTCTTTGCCCCGCGGCTCGCCGGACGGCGGCTCAAGCCGCGTAATGTCTTTCCGCCGCTCATACCACTCTTCGCGGATCCGGTCGATCCCTTTTCCGGCCGCATGGATGCCTGGCGAGCCGGAATAAGGACCGGCCGTGTCGTACACCGTTACGGGACTGTTGCTTTTATTGATCTTGGAACCGTCCGGTCTGACCGTCTCCGTATCCGACAGCACAATCTGACTCATGCCCACCCGGATATTGTTGATCTGGCCGGGAATATACACTTTATTTCTCATCAAGTCTCTTCTTCTCTGTTTTTGCCCCTCTGCCGGTCCGTCTCCGCCTCTTTCGTGCAAAGAAATGGCAGACGCCTTTTTGGGCGCGACAAAAATAGCGAATTGGCCCTGCCGCGCCAAACGGGTTTCGTTAAAAGTTGTGGAGCGTATCCGGCGCATTTGATTAGCTCAATATAAATATGTACTTTTGCACCCTAATTATATGCAGTTAAAATGAAGTATAACACAGAAGAAAAACGGCTGGCCTTACCCGATTACGGACGGAATATCCAGAACATGGTAGATTATTGTACACAGGTTGAAGACCGCGAAGATCGGAACCGGTGTGCCGGAGCGATTATCAACATTATGGGGAACATGTTCCCCCACCTGCGGGATGTCAATGATTTCAAGCACATTTTGTGGGATCATCTGGCCGTCATGTCCGATTTCAGCCTGGACGTGGACTATCCGTATGAGGTGCTGAAAAGGGAAGACCTGTACAAGCGTCCGCCCCACCTGTCATACAGCAATTCGAGAATCGCCTATCGCCATTACGGGAAAATAATGGAGCGGATGATCGCGAAAGCCACCGAACTGGAAGACGAAGAGGAAAAAGCCGTACTGGTCCGTCTGCTGGCGAACCACATGAAAAAGTCGTTCATGATGTGGAACAAGGATTCCGTGGACGACCGGAAAATCCTCAAAGACCTCGACGAACTGTCCGAGGGGCAGATTGTACGGAATGAAGAATCTTTCCGCCTGACGGAAAACAGGGACGCACGCGGCAGCAACGGCGTCAATTACAAAAAAACGTTTGTTCGCAAGAGCAGATGAGTTCGTTTGTCATAGAAGGCGGCTACCGTTTATCCGGCGAAATCCATCCCCAGGGAGCCAAGAATGAAGCGCTGGAAGTGATCTGCGCCGCATTGCTTACTCCCGAACGGGTCGTCGTTCGCCACGTCCCCGACATCCTGGACATCAACAATCTGATACAGCTGTTACGCGACATGCAGGTGCACGTGGAACACCTGTCGGAAGATACGTATGCTTTCCGGGCGGATACGGTAGACCTGACTTATCTGGACACCGACGAATTTGCCCACCGCGTCTCTTCGCTCCGCGGATCGGTCATGCTGATCGGGCCGCTGCTGGCACGTTTCGGCAAAGCCATCCTGCCGCAGGTGGGCGGAGATAAAATCGGACGGCGGAGGCTGGACACACATATCACCGGCCTCCAAAAACTGGGCGCCCGCTTTACTTATGACATCCAGCGGCAGCTGTATACCGTCAGGGCGACGCGACTGAACGGCGCATACATGCTGCTGGACGAAGCTTCGGTTACGGGTACGGCCAATATCCTGATGGCCGCCGTATGTGCAGAAGGCGTCACAACCATTTACAACGCAGCGTGCGAACCTTACATCCAGCAGCTTTCGACCATGCTGAACCGGATGGGCGCGCGCATATCCGGCATCGGCTCCAACCTGCTGACCGTCGAGGGCGTCGCCTCGCTGCACGGAACGGAACATACCATCCTGCCGGACATGATCGAAGTTGGCAGTTTCATCGGAATGGCCGCCATGACAGGTTCGGACATCCTGATTAAAAACACGGGATACGACCGGCTGGGGATGATTCCCGATGCCTTCCGCCGGGCAGGTATCCGGGTGGAGCCGTGCGGCGACGACATTCATGTGCCGGCACACGACGCGTATGAAATCGAAACCTTTATGGACGGTTCCATCATGACGGTGGCGGATGCGCCCTGGCCGGGACTGACGCCGGATCTGTTGAGCGTCATCCTGGTGGTGGCGACGCAGGCAACGGGCAGCGTCCTGATACACCAGAAAATGTTTGAAAGCCGTCTGTTTTTCGTAGACAAACTGATCGATATGGGTGCGCAGATCATCCTGTGCGATCCGCACCGCGCAACAGTCATCGGACTGGCTCGCCGGCTGAAACTGAGGGCCACCCGAATGGTCTCGCCGGACATCCGCGCCGGGATTGCCTTGCTGATTGCGGCCATGAGCGCGGAAGGAACCAGCCGGATTGACAACATCGAGCAGATCGACCGCGGCTACCAGCAGATCGACAGGCGGCTGAACAGCCTGGGCGCTCATATTTCAAGGCTTTAACTCCCGGAATAATGATTTGCAAGGAAGACCTTTTTCAGATCGGACAGTTTGCCGGGCTGCACGGAATCAGGGGAGAACTGTCGCTAAGGACGGAATATGACGTCCTTGACGGAATGGACAGTCCTTATCTGGTCTGCGAGATGGACGGGATTCCGGTGCCTTTTTACATTGAGAATTGCCGTCCGAAAGGGCGTTCGGTGATACTGGTAAAGCTGGAACGGGTAGACGATCCGGCTGCGGCAAGGCGCTTTGTCAACCGGCCGGTATATTATCCGCTTTCGGCCATGAAAAACGTGCCGGAAAAAGACGCAGGCTGGCGCCGGTTCAGAGGATATATCCTTGAAGATATACAGAAGAAGGTAACAGGCCGGGTGACGGAGGTGGACGAAACAACGCTCAACGTGCTTTTCCGTGTAGATTGCGGCGGAAAAGAAATATTGGTGCCGATGGCCGAAGAACTGATTTGCTCCGTCGACCGGGCGGCGAAACGCATGGTTGTGTCACTCCCGGACGGCCTGCTGGACCTTTGAAGATAAAAAACGATGGCAAAAAAACAGCACAAAAAGAAACACTCTTTCTGGAAGCGGGTTCAGTTGAAATACAAACTCTCCTTTTTCAACGAATCGACGCTCGAAGAAGTATGGTCGTTCCGGCTGTCGCAGTTGTCGGCGTTCGTGACGGTCGGACTGTTTACCATTCTCCTGATTGCCGTCACCGCACTGGTCATCATCAAGACACCGATCCGCAACTACCTGCCCGGCTATCTGGATGTCGAAGTGCGGAATAAAATCATTCTGAACGCACTGAAGGTGGATTCGCTGGAAACACTGGTCCTGACGCAGGCTCAGTATCTGGCAAACGTAACGGATATTCTGACCGGCACGGTGACGGTAGACTCCGTTCACCGTTCCGATTCGGCCGCCTTTATCACGGCAAACTACGATGTGCCCCGCTCAGAAAACGAAGAACATTTCGTAAAAACCTTTGAAGAAGAAGAAAAATACAACTTCACGGTGTTGAACGCAAACCCGACGGTCACAGAAGACGTGTTTTTCCACAAGCCGGTGAACGGCATTATTTCGTCCCGCTACAATGCGGAGATCCGTCATTACGGGGTAGATCTGGTGGCCGGACTGCGGGAAAGCGTACTGGCGACGCTGGACGGCGTGGTCGTGTATACCGGTTACGACCCCCGGTACGGGAACGTGATCGGACTGCAACATAAAAACGGTTTCTTTTCGATCTACAAGCACAATGAGTTACTGTTAAAGGAAATGGGCGACCAGGTCATTGCCGGTGAAGCGATTGCGCTCATCGGCAACACGGGCGACCTCTCCACCGGGCCTCACCTGCATTTCGAGTTATGGCACAAGGGAAATTCGATGAATCCGGAAGAATACATTGCTTTTTAGGATGACGGCAGCGAACAGAGCATGAAGAGGCAACTGGCTATATTGGGTTCGACCGGTTCCATCGGTACGCAGGCGCTGGAAGTTGTCAGCGAACATCCCGACCTGTTCGAGGTCTACGCCTTGACGGCCAACGAGCAGGCGGAGCTGCTGATTGAGCAGGCACGCCGTTACCGGCCGGAGGCGGTCGTCATCGCCAACGAGCGGAAGTATCCGGAAGTGAAGGAGGCCTTGAGCGACCTGCCCGTCAAGGTATGGGCAGGGGCCGATGCCATTGCGCAGGTTGTACGTTCCGAACCGATAGACATGGTGCTGACGGCGCTCGTCGGCTATGCCGGTCTGCGGCCGACCATCGCAGCCATCCAGGCCGGCAAGGCCATTGCCCTGGCCAACAAGGAAACACTGGTTGTGGCCGGCGAACTGGTCATTTCGCTGGCGAAAGAAAACCGTGCACCCCTGTTTCCGGTAGATTCGGAACATTCCGCCATCTACCAGTGCCTGAACGGCGAATGGAACAATCCGGTGGAGAAGATCATCCTGACGGCCTCGGGCGGCCCCTTCCGGACGAAGACGCCGGACGAACTGGCGCTGGTCACAAAGGCGCAGGCGCTGCGGCATCCGAACTGGTCGATGGGAGCCAAGGTGACGGTCGACTCGGCTTCGATGATGAACAAAGGCTTTGAAATGATAGAAGCCAAATGGCTGTTCGGTCTGGCGCCGGAACAGATACAGGTGCTGGTGCATCCGCAGTCCGTCATCCATTCGATGGTGCAGTTTGCGGATGGCGCCCTCATGGCACAGTTGGGCGTGCCCGACATGAAACTGCCGATTGCGTATGCCTTTTCCTGGCCACAGCGGCTGAAAAGCGCGTCGGAACGGCTGGATTTCAGCCGCTATGCGGCGCTGACATTCGAGGAACCCGACATGCGGAAATTCCGGAACCTGGCCTTCGCCTTCGAGGCGGCACGCCGGGGCGGAAACATGCCCTGCATCCTGAATGCGGCAAACGAAGTCGCGGTGGCGGCCTTCCTGCGGGAGCAAACCGGCTTCCTGCAAATGAGCGAGGTGATCGAACAGACCCTGGCCAAGGCATCTTTCCTTGCAGCGCCGACGTATGAAGATTACGTGCAGACGGACGGGGAAGCACGGCGCATCGCAGCAGAGGCCATAAAAAAAAGTAGTTGATAAAATAGTAATTAGTAATTTAATGTTGATAGCATAGGAGATTGACTGTATGGAAATATATTTGATAAAAGCGCTTCAGTTTATTCTGAGTTTGTCTATTCTGGTGATTGTCCACGAATTTGGACATTTCATCTTTGCGCGCTGGTTCAAGGTGCGCGTGGAGAAGTTTTACCTGTTTTTCGACCCCTGGTTTTCGCTCTTCAAGTTCAAACCCAAAAACAGCGAGACGGAATATGGCATAGGCTGGCTGCCACTGGGTGGCTACTGCAAGATTTCCGGGATGATAGACGAGACGATGGACAAGGAACAGATGGCGCAGCCGCCTCAGCCCTACGAGTTCCGTTCCAAACCGGCCGGGCCGCGTCTGCTGATTATGATTGCCGGCGTACTGTTCAACTTTCTGCTGGCCCTGTTCATCTATTCCATGATTCTTTTCGCGTGGGGAGACACGTATCTGCCGCTGAAGAACATGAAAATGGGCATGGACTACAGCGACACATTCAAAGAGATCGGATTCCGGGATGGCGACATCCTTCTGGAGGCCGGCGGGACGGCGCTGGAACGCCTGAACGGCGATGCGCTCCGCGCCGTCATGAACGCCCGCACGGTGACCGTGCTGCGCGACGGCAGCCCGGCGGCCGTTTCCGTTCCCGATGATATGATGCAGCGTGTCATGCGCGACAGGCAGGGCTTTGCCTCGCCCCGCATCCCGATGACCGTCAGCCGCCTGTCGGGCGACGATACCCCTGCCGCCCGTGCCGGCCTGCAATCCGGAGACCGCATCGTCGCCGTTGACGGCAACGCAACGCCCACGTTTTACGACTTTGTCCAGACGCTTCGCCGGCATAAGGAACAGGAAGTCGCCCTCTCGTACATTCGCGACGGGCGCGAGTTGTCGGTACGCCTGACGCCCGATTCGCTCGGCATAATTGGCGTCTACCCGACGACGCCTGAAGCTCTTTACGAGACCGTCACCCTCACGTATGGCTTCCTTGCTTCCTTTCCCGCGGGCATCCGTATGGGCGTTAACACACTGAAAGGATATGTCGGCGACATGAAATATGTCTTTACGAAAGAAGGCGCCACCAGTCTGGGCGGTTTCGGCACCATCGGCAACCTTTTCCCGGCCGGGTGGGACGGACGCGCGTTCTGGATGACGACGGCTTTCCTGTCCATCATCCTGGCCTTTATGAATATCCTCCCGATTCCGGCGCTGGACGGCGGACATGTCCTTTTCCTGCTCTACGAAGTGATCGCGCGCCGCAAACCCAGCGACAAATTCCTGGAATACGCGCAGATCGCCGGAATGATTCTCCTGTTTTCCCTCCTGATCTACGCCAACGGAAATGATCTTTTCCGGTGGTTCCGCGGGAACTGAATGGCATGGGAGGTCTTGCCTAAGGCACGCAGATGATGCAGATTTTGAAGATTTACGCAGATAGAGAAAACCAACGTCAGGAATGGACGTATCGGAAAGAATAAAAATCTGCGGGCATCCGTTCGGTCTGCGTCATCTGCGTGCTTTTGACGACAACCCTCACGGCTCTTCAGCGTGTGTTATGATTTTTTGATGAAAACTATTTCCGGCACGAAAGTGTTTTGTCAACAACAAAATCTTATATTTGCATTCCCTATGTATGAATTGATTATATGACAGAGATTGAATCAAGGATGAAATTGCTTTGCGAGGAACTGGAACGGCACAGCTATAATTACTATGTGCTTTCCGCGCCGACAATATCCGATGTCCTGTTTGACGAAAAAATGAAAGCGTTGCAGACGCTGGAGGAAGCGCATCCGGAATATGCCGACCCCGGTTCGCCGACACAGCGGGTGGGAAGCGATTTGTCGAAAGAGTTTGAACAGGTTGTCCATCGCTACCCGATGCTCTCGCTGAGCAATACCTATTCGGAGGCCGAAGTGACCGACTTTTACGAACGGACAGCACGGGCGCTGAACGAGCCTTTCGAACTGGTCGCCGAACTGAAATACGACGGCACTTCCATCTCGCTGATATACGAACAGGGCCGGCTTATGCAGGCCGTCACGCGGGGCGACGGAACGCGGGGCGACGAAGTGACGGCCAACGTAAAGACCGTCCGTTCCATCCCGCTCCGGCTCCTGGGCGAAAACTACCCGGAACGCTTCGAAATCCGTGGAGAAATTGTCCTGCCGTGGCTGGAATTTGAGCGGCTGAACAAGGAACGCGAACAGCAGGAAGAACCGTTGTTTGCCAATCCCCGCAATGCCGCATCCGGCACCTTGAAGCAGCTCAACCCGAAAATCGCGGCGGCCCGGCGGCTGGATGCCTACCTGTATTACATGCCGGGTGAATCACTGCCCGCGGACACGCACTACGACAACCTCCGGGCCGCGCAGGGCTGGGGACTGAAGGTGTCCGGCGCCATGCAAAAATGCGCAACCCTGCAGGATGTTTTCGACTACATCGCCCGCTGGGACCGGGAACGCAGAAACCTGCCCGTGGCAACGGACGGAATCGTACTCAAGGTCAATTCCCTCCGCCAGCAGCGGTTTCTGGGCGCGACGGCAAAAAGTCCGCGCTGGGCGATCGCCTACAAGTTTCAGGCAGAGCAGGCCGCAACACGGCTGAACACCGTTTCGTACCAGGTGGGGCGGACAGGCGTGGTGACGCCGGTGGCCAACCTGGAACCGGTTTTGCTGGCCGGAACGACCGTCAAACGCGCCTCGCTGCACAATGCGGACATCATCGCCGGGCTGGACCTGCACCTTGGCGACCGGGTGTTCGTGGAAAAGGGCGGCGAAATCATCCCCAAGATCACGGGCGTGGACACGGAAGCCCGCTCCGCCCTGACAGGCGAAAAGGTGTTCTTCATACGCTGCTGCCCGGAATGCGGCGCAACCCTGATACGCCCGGAAGGGGAGTCCGCCTTCTACTGTCCGGACGAACGGGACTGCCCGCCGCAGGTCAAGGGACGGATCGAACATTTCGTCACCCGCAAGGCGATGGACATCAACATGGGGCCGGAAACGGTCGAAGACCTGTACAATGCCGGCTACGTGCGCAACGTCGCCGACCTGTATGCCCTGGAAGCCGAAAAGTTGCTCTCGCTGGACCGGTGGGCGGAGAAGAGCGTGCAAAACCTGCTGAAAAGCCTGGAAGCCTCCAGACAGGTACCGTTTGAACGCGTACTCTACGGGCTGGGCATCCGCTACGTCGGCGAAACGGTAGCCCGGCGGCTGGCGTATGCCTGCACGTCGATGGAACGGCTGATGCAGGCCGGTTTCGATTCGCTCACCGAAACGGACGAAATCGGGGAACGCATCGCCCGGAGCGTGATCGCCTGGTTTGCCGACGGGCGCAACCGCGAACTCGTCGAACGTCTGCAGGGATACGGCCTGCAGATGACCCTTCGCGGAGAGGCGCTGGCCTCGCGGTCGGACAGGCTGGAAGGGAAAACTTTCGTGATCAGCGGTACGTTTGCACATCATTCGCGCGATGAATACAAGTCGATGATCGAACGCTGCGGCGGAAAAAATGCGGGAGCCGTCTCCGGGAACACGGATTACCTGCTGGCCGGGGAAAACATGGGACCGGCCAAACTGGCCAAAGCCGCCAAACTGGGCATCAGGATGATCCGGGAAGAAGAATTTCTAAACATGCTCGAATGATTTTCACCGAATATTTTATAAACAGGAAAATAGAAGCGCTGCGGAAAGCCTCCGGGACAAGGCGGCTGCGCTACCGTGCACTGGACGACACGCGCCATATTCTGATTCTGTGCGACGTGTCCGACTGGAAGGCGGTGGAAACCTGCATTCACACACTGAAGGCGATGAAAAAAAGCGTACACGTGTGCGTATATACCCCGACGCAGGACCGCACGCGGATATGGGATTACGGCTACCTTCTGGTGGAGGCGAAAAAGGACATCGACTGCTGGGGATTCCCGAAAAAATACATCCTGGAACAGCTCCGGCATCTTCCGGCAGACATGCTGCTGGATCTGACGAACGAAGACTGTCCGGCGCTGCGCTACCTGATGCTGCGACATCCGGCCGCCTTTAAGGTCGGCGCCAAGCACGTTTCGGGCAGGGACTGGTATGACTTTTCCATTGTCTTGAAAGACGGCACTCACGATGTTGCCTTTCTCTTCCGGCAGGTACTGAATTATCTGCAGATGATTCACTCCGGTAATCCCTGAAACTGTACATAAAAAGAAATACTTATTTTCCAATGACAACGATGAATTTAAAAGGAATGGGCGTTGCCCTGGTGACCCCCTTCGGGGAAGACGGCAGCGTGGATTTCGAAGCACTGCAAAGGCTGGTGGAATACCAGGTGCAGAACGGGACGGATTACCTGGTGATGCTGGGCACAACTGCCGAAACACCCACACTGGCCGCAGAAGAGAAGGCGGAGATCGTCCGCCGGACTGTCGCGCAGGTACGCCGGCGTATTCCGGTCGTGCTGGGTGTGGGCGGCAATTGCACGCGCGAGGTGGTGGAGAAACTGGAACGGGACGACTTCTGCGACATCGACGGCATTCTCTCGGTGGTGCCCTACTACAGCAGGCCTTCGCAGGAAGGCATTTACCGGCACTACCGGGCCATCGCCGAAGCCGCGCCGAAGCCGCTGATCCTCTACAACGTGCCGGGACGGACAGGCGTGAACATGACCGCGGAGACCGCGCTGCGCATCGCCCGTGAGTTCGAACACGTGGTCGCCGTCAAGGAAGCTTCCGGCAATATCGCCCAGATAGACCGCATCATCAGAAACAGACCACCGCATTTCGAAGTGATTTCCGGCGACGACAGCATCACTTTCCCGCTGATCGCTCTGGGCGCCGTCGGCGTCATTTCGGTCGTCGGAAACGCCCTGCCGGCCGAATTTGGTCGGATGGTCCGCCTGGCGCTGTCGGGCGATTACGAAAATGCTCGGGCAATACATGCCCGTTTCGTCGAACTGTTCGAACTGCTCACCGTCGACGGTAATCCGGCCGGCGTGAAATGCCTCCTCCATCTGACGGGACACATCGAAAACTGCCTGCGCCTGCCCCTGGTACCGGCCAGCCTCGTCACCGACAAACGGATCCGGGAAACCCTGCAACGACAGGAATTTCGTTTGTGAACGATAAACGATAAACGATGAACGATGAACGGGGGGTGTCGTTCATCATTCAGGATGCCGGGCGGAAAATCCGATATGCCGGAAAGAGCAGAAATATCGAATCACCCGTAAAACCTTGTGCCTGAAAAAGCCATCACATCTTCAGCGTATGGCAGGGCATGTCCTTCCGGTGTATGCGATAATGACAGGTCGGTTCCGAAAAAAGTTCGCCTGTCCAAAATTCAGATTAACAGCGATTTGAAACCGAACATTCCATTCTCCCCGGTGTCGAACGTCGAAAGGCCGGGGCGCCGAGTGTCGATGCGCCGGGACGTCGACGCGCAATGATTCGGAATAAGTAATCTTCCTTATCCCGTACGGTTACAAAGAATAAGATAATCCCGAAATGTCCATTAGACGCTTCAGCCGTTGAAAGTTGAAAATTATAAATACACAATGCCCCCGTTCATCGTTCCTAGAAGACGGGTTGACGGGTGGAGATTCCGTTTGCTGCCGGCAGTCTTCTCTTCCGGACACGACAGGAGAAGCGTCTAATCAGGTCCGCATACAGCCGGAAAATCCCCGATTTTCCCCCGAAAGAGGTCCAATTTCCATAAGGAAATACCCAATTCCCTATGGGGAATTGCCGATTCCCCATAGGGAAATTGCCGATTCCCCATGGGGAATTACCGATTCCCCATGGGGAATTACCGATTCCCATAGGGGAATTGCCGATTCCCTATGGGGAATTACCGATTCCCCATGGGGAATTGCCGATTCCCCATGGGGAATTATCGATTCCCTATGGGGAATTACCGATTTCCATAGGGAAATTTGCCCCGTAAAATCTGTTTTTGTCCTTAAAATGAGCGTTTTAAAAAAATAGACGCTTCTCCTGTCGTGTCCGGAAGAGACCGGCAGGCAGCAAACGGAATATCTGCCCGTCAACCCGTCCCGGCCATCCCGGGCCATAGTGTGTTGCGGGCCGTTTTTACCGGCAAGGCCTCCCGGACACGACGGAGGAAGTGTCTAATGGACCTGTTGGAATAATGAGGTTTTGCCGGAGGGTTTATTCCTGCTGAGGTTGTTTTGTTATTAAAAGGAGGTGGAAATGAGGTTCATTTAT
>JAIRXI010000213.1 GCA_031268395.1 Tannerella sp.
GGACGCCCTGCCGATAAAAAACGGCTCACAATGCACTGTGGCCCGTCCCGGCCAGGGACGGAATGTTGGTAGAAAACGGCCCGCCACATAATCACCCGTCCCGGCTGGGACGGAATGTGAACGAAAAAGAGGGTACGGCGGACACCTGCCGGGGCTGTGTCCATCTGCCTGTCTTACCCTGCGCGAAATAAGGCCGTTCCGACCACATTCCGTCCCTGGCCGGGACGGGCCGTTTTTTACCGGCAGGGCCTCTTCCGGACACGACGGGGAAGTGTCTAATGGACATGTTGAGTTAATTTGAATGCCTCCAAAAGTGCTGACCGTTCAATCGGAGTGCGCCGGTTCAGGACCCGGTCAAGTCCGGGCTGTCGGGTTGGTGGCGCCGACTCCGGCCAAAGCTCCGGTAGGGGTCGGGCTCGGGAAGGGAGTCGGGTTCGAGGTATTCCTCCCGCAGTTCGCAGACGAAACGGAGGTATTTGATGTTCATCCCGCGGGAGAGCCACTGCTGTTCGTAGAAGGTCCGGATCGAAAGGATCCCGTCCGCGTGCCGGCTGCAGTAGAGGTCTTCCGTTTCGGCTGTCAGCGGCAGGCGGTTGATGCGGACGATTTCACGGGTATAGGCATACATGAAGGGGCTGTCGGTCTTCAGATGAACCGTGCCTTTGCCTCCCGTCAGCCGGGCATACATCCGCAGGAAATGCGCGGAGGTCATCCGCCTGCCGGTTTTCTTCATCTGAGGATCGGGAAAGGTAATCCATATTTCGGAGACTTCGCCCGGCGCAAAGAAATGGGGGAGAAGTTCGATGCGGGTACGCAGGAAAGCAACGTTGGGGAGATGTTCTTCCAGCGCCTGTTTTGCGCCGGACCATATCCGCGCACCCTTGATGTCTGCGCCGACAAAGTTTTTCCCGGGGAAGAGCCTGCCCAGCCCGACGGTATATTCGCCCTTGCCGCATCCCAGTTCGAGCACCACGGGAGCCTGGTTTCCGAAATGCGTTTCCCCCCAACGGCCTTTCATCCCGAATCCTTCTCCGTGCAGCGCTTCCAAAGGGGACTGAATGACGTTGGGAAAGGCGCTTATTTCCTCAAATTTCCGCAGTTTATTTCTTGCCATGTAAATGGATGTGTGTTTGTCCTTAACCGGCCACTTTCCGGAGAAACCGGTCGTGCAGCCGCGTATCGTCAGTCAGTTCGGGATGGAAGGCGGCAGCCAGGAAGCGGCCCTGTTCGGCCAGGAGAATCCGGCCTTCGTGTACAAGCAGGGGGCGGACGCCCTCGCCGGCTTTTTCGATGTAGGGAGCGCGGATAAAGACGGTGTGGAAAGGCGTGTCGCCCAGTACGGGGATGGGCATGTCGGCCTCGAAACTGGCCGGCTGACGCCCGAAGGCGTTCCGTTCCACCTGCGTATCCATCAGCCCCAGACGATACTGTTCGCTGCCGTTGATGTGTTTCGAGAGCAGGATCAGCCCCGTACACGTCCCGAAGACGGGCATTCCCCTGCGGCCGGCTTCGGCAATGGGTTCCAGCAGTCCGTACCGGACCATCAGCTTCCCCACGGCCGTACTTTCCCCGCCGGGGAGGATCAGTCCGTCGATACCTTTCAAGTCTTCCGGGTTTAATACATCGACCGTTTCCACGCCCAGCCTGTGCAGCAGGATGCGATGTTCCCGCACGGCGCCCTGCAAGGCCAGAATACCGATTTTCATGCTGTCTGTCCGTTTTTTCTACCAGCCCCGTCCGGCCAGTTTTTCACCTTCTTCCAGCCGGGCGACACTCTGGCCGCGCATGGCGTCGCCCAGTCCCCTGGAGACTTCGGCAATCAGTCCGGCATCCTGATAGTGCGCCACGGCTTCGACAATGGCTTTGGCTCGCCTGGCCGGCTGGTCGGACTTGAAGATGCCCGAGCCGACAAAGACGCCGTCGCAGCCCAGCACCATCATCAGGGCGGCATCGGCCGGGGTGGCCACGCCGCCGGCAGCGAAGTTGACTACCGGAAGCCGTCCCAGTTCCCTGACCTGCAACACCAGTTCATAGGGGGCGCCCAGTTCCCTGGCAATTGTCATCAGTTCCATCGGCGAAGCGCTCAGGACGCGCTGTATGTCTTCATTCACCTGACGGATGTGGCGCACGGCCTCGACGATGTCGCCCGTACCGGCTTCGCCTTTGGTGCGTATCATGGCCGCACCCTCGCCCACACGCCGGAGCGCCTCACCCAGATTACGTGCGCCGCATACGAACGGCACCTTGAAGCCGGTTTTCAGGATGTGGTACGCGTCGTCGGCCGGGGTGAGCACCTCGCTTTCGTCAATAAAATCGATGTCCAGCGCTTCCAGTACACGGGCTTCCACTATGTGCCCGATACGCGCCTTGGCCATGACGGGAATTGATACGGCGTTCTGAATGCCGATGATCATTTCGGGTTCGGACATGCGCGCCACGCCGCCTTGCGCACGGATATCCGAAGGGACACGTTCCAGCGCCATCACAGCTACCGCTCCCGCGTCTTCGGCAATCTTTGCCTGTTCCGGATTGACGACATCCATAATTACCCCGCCTTTCAGCATCTCGGCAAGCCCCCGTTTCACCTGTACGGTTCCCGTTTCTTTTCTTATCTCTGTCATGAGTCTGTTTTTTAGTTATAATCAAAAGAGGCGCAAATGTACAAATTTCGCATACAACGACAAAATACCCTGTATGCGGTATTTCTGCATTACCGCTGTGTTTGAACGTTGATTTCCATAGTTTTATGCAGGGCAATACTTCGTGATAATATACGATGCCCAGTTATAAATTGCGCCATTCAAAAAAAAGAAATTCGAATACAGGAAGGGGGATATATTGAGTTTTTAGAGAAGTCCTTACTGTTTTCCAGGCAATTTCATCACGTGAGGGTGCGGGTAAGTAAATGATTCCTTAAAAAGTTGTTCTTTTGGTTCTTGTGAAATGGGTACTTGTATCATAACGTTTTTGATTGCACAGATACTGCTTTTTCCTTATTTTATTGCCGGGTTGAGTATGGATGCGATAAAACGGCTTTAGATATGGGATAACTCAAAAAATTATACACTTTTGGTGCAGTTACCCTGATATTTATCAATCGGGTTATGCTGAACCAAAAAATTATGCATATATTTGTGGCTGAATTTACGGTAAGAGCAGAAAAGAATGGACAGATATTTGATAATCAAAACAAGGGATGAATTTTTACGCATACGCATCAGTGATATACTTTATTTGGAAGCAGACAGGAACTATACGAAACTGCTTCTGAGTGAAGGGATTCAGTTTACCTTTGCCATCAATATCGGCAGAATTGAAGAAATGCTTGGAAATCAGGTACTGGATTATAAATCCATGCTGCTACGTGTAGGAAAGAGTTTCATTATCAACAAAAGTTATATACTGCAAATCAATTTACCGAAACAGAAATTACTATTACTGCCTCCCGGCGGGAAACCGCGTGAACTGCAAGTTTCCAAGGAACCGCTGAAAGTGTTAAAAGAGATGCTTGAACAGGAAGGATTGAAACAAAGTGAGAATCTGAAAAAGACATGATAATCAGAATAGGGAAGGCAGAAGACAATGATTTCGTAGCAGACGGTGCTTATGTGAGCCGATACCATGCAAAATTGATCCGTGACGACAACGGTATTTTGTTCATTGAGGATGCCGGTTCAACGAACGGGACATTTGTCAACGGAGATCAGGTGATACGAAAAAAAATCAACGCGACGGACCACATCACGCTGGGCGAACAGTATACATTAAATATAACGGAGGTATTGAAATTCGACAATGACTACAGCGAAGAATTTGCCGCCTTGAAATCTGTTTATGATCTCTATATCAAAGAAAAAATACGGATACAATCTTCTAACCAATTTAAAACAAGACTGTTCCAGTCGTTGCCGTTTGCCGTAATCGGTGTAGCCGGTCTCGTGATAGGCTTTGCCGGCAAAGGAAATTATAATATTATGATTGCCAGTTTTTTGTTGGCAATCTGTGCGCCGACAGTCGGCGTATATTTCGGCGCCAAACAATCGGCAAAAATCCCTGAACTGCTACAAAATATAGCCAACCAATTCAAAATAGACTACGTATGTCCCAAATGCGGAGCCTTCCTCGGAGAGATTCCCTGGGAATCTCTCGCCAACAAAAAACAATGCCCGGTTGCCTCGTGTAAGGCAAAATGGGTCAAGAAATAATGTTCTGAAACGAAAACGCCCGTTTTTGTACAATAATCCAGCGGTTTTGTACGTTATGTTATAAAGGAAATAAATCGCAATAATATTTAGTCGTACTTTTGTGTCAGACAAGACATGTGATTTGTGAAATAAAAATTAGTAATAACAGAGTATGAAAGATGAAAGTGCATTCGTCTCCATAGACGAAGATTTAAGTGATGTTGTAATTATTGACATGGATGAAAGCTATGCCGATTTCGTGACATTGGACGACCACTATGTGGATATGGACTTTATCACGTTATCGGATGATGTTGAGATTGCTTCCGAGACAGATATTATTGATATATTCTCCGGAATGGATGATGCCGACATCTCAATCATTGTATGATTTCAGTAAAATGTCCGCATTGTAATGTCGGATTAAAGGTCGACGAGCAAAAAATCCCGGAAGGAATCGCTTCTTTTAAATGTCCAAAATGCAAAGAGGAAATTCCGATTTCGGTATTGAGAAAAAAAGCTAAAAACAATGCGGCGTCGGGAGGTAATACGGCTATACTTCAGCCCGCCAGAAAAACGGGCGGCAAGTTAGCCGTTCTTCCGAGTGCTGATACTCCGGCACAAGCATTTTTGTTGCAGGAGGGGTTGTATATCGTCGGAAGGAAAGTTTCTGTTTCCAAAGCAAATATTTGTATTGAGACAGGAGATAAGTTAATGAGCCGGAGCCATATACGGATTGAAGTTAAAAGAAATCCGCAAGGGGGTCTGGTTCATTCCCTTTCCGATAATAACAGTAAAAACCGCACCTTGTATAATGGAAAGTATTTAAATGAAGGCGAAGTGATTGTGCTGAAAAACAATGACGAAATCATACTGGGACATACGGTGCTTCAATTTAATGAATAAAAAATGTGACGGAAACCATGAACATAATACTTGAACGGCCTTATGCGATCAGTGAAAGGGGAGGGAGACTGAATAACGAAGATTCCATCTACCCGTTGTCTGAATTGGCAGATTCCGAGCAGAAATTGTTTATCGTATGCGACGGTGTGGGCGGCGCCGAAAAAGGCGAAATTGCCAGTTCGCTGGCATGTGAATCGCTCCAAACCTTTTTCGCCACTTTCCTTGAGGGAGACCCAACCAAAGAACTTATCACTAAAGCTGTTCAATATACCGAAGTCCGTTTTGACGAATATGTGTCGCAACATCCCGAAGCTAAAGGCATGGCAACGACAATGACATTGGTTTACGTGGGCGAATCGGGAATCATCATTGCCCATATTGGAGATAGCCGGGTCTATCAATTTCGTGACGGACAGGCAATTTTTCAGACAGAAGATCATTCATTGGTCAATTCCCTGGTGAAACTGGGAAAAATTACGGCGGACGAGGCCGAGCGCCATCCGCAAAAAAATGTGATTACGCGGGCTATTCAGGGTACCGACTCTCCTGTAGACGCGGAAATAAAGCTATTGACGGATATTCATCCCGGCGACTATTTTCTCATGTGTACAGACGGCGTGACGGACTGCATCCGGCAGGAAACTCTTTCCGCCGTTTTTTTGCAGGCCGCTTCCACCGAATCCATCAAAAATATTATTGTGGAATCGTGCAGCGTAAAAGCACGTGATAATTACTCCTTTTATCTTATCCATATCCAAGACGTTCAAAATTCGTCCAACTATAAACAATATATTCTCTCTTTCTTGTATACGATTATTTAAAAAAAGTCATACCTTTGTGCGTAAAAACTTGATTACCCTGCGTAATTATGAATTTGCCAAAAGGACATTATTTACGGGACAAGAAGTATCAACTGGGCAATGTAATTGGCCAGGGGGGATTTGGTATCACCTACACAGGCACCTGGAGCACGGAAGTGAAGGGTGAACTGGGGACGGTGCGGACCGACGTGCCCATATGTATCAAGGAATACTTCTTCAAGGATTACTGCTTCCGGGACAAGGCCTCTCTTCACGTTCGCGTCCATTCCAAGACCGGGCAAACGCTTTTCGACAAGTTCAAGGAAAAACTGATTAAGGAGGCGAAAATTCTTTCGGAAGTTCATCATCCATTTGTGGTTAACGTATTGGAAGTGTTTGAAGAAAACAATACCGCCTATATTGCGATGGAATATATTCAGGGCTGTTCGCTGAAATACATGCTGGATGCGCAAGGTCCCCTGCCGGAAAAGAAAGTCCTGAAATACATCTACCAGATAGGCCAGGCGCTCAACTTCGTACACCAGAAAAATATCCTGCATCTGGACATCAAACCCAGCAATATCCTGATTGACAAACGAAACAATGCACGGTTGATTGATTTTGGCGTCAGTAAACGCTATGACATTGAACAGCAGGAAACAAGCACGACCCTCCTGACGCTCTCCAAAGGATTTGCCTCCATCGAACAGTATGACGACGAAGGAATACAAAGTTTTTCCCCTCGCCCGGACATCTACTCGCTGGGCGCGACCATGTACAATTTGCTGACAGGCGTCATCCCGACAGAGTCGATTTTACGTGCAACCAAGCCACTGGCAAAGCCTTCGGAACTGAACAGAGAGATTACGCCCGGGACGGAAGAAGTGATTCTCAAGGCCATGAAAGTGAATCCGGCCGAGCGTTACTTGACCATCCGGGAGATGATTAACGAACTGGATATCCCGTCCTATTTTGAGGAAACGGAAAATACGTTGCGGGAGGCGAATCCGGGAACGACGCCTCCGTCCGGCGACGAAGACAGTACGGCTTATGCTTCTACACCCGTCCCGCAGCCGGTTGATTCCGAACAAACGGAGGCAAAGCTCCCGGATATCAGGCGTATCCGGAAAAAGAAAAGACGGCGTGTGATGATCCCGCTGACTGTCTTTATCTTTGCTTTTGTCGGGTATGTCGTTGCGTACATATTCGAATGGAACGAACTGCCGGGGATGATCCGGACAAGCGCTCATTCCGGCGACGAAATCACGATGCCTCAACAGCCGGTCGAGCAGATAAATACGGAGTCGGCACCGGAAATGCCGGACAGGGAGGATCCGCAAACGGAACCCGCGACAACGATATCGCTGCCTCTTCAGACTGTTACCAAAACAGACCCCAAAAAAGTAGCGGAAGAACGCTTGCCGGTTGGGGAGCAGCGGGACACGTCGGCAATGGAGGCAACAGAAATCGCTCCGTCGTCCGAAGAAATCGACGAAAAATATAATGCATTGGTAGCCGGTGGAAAATTAAAGATGGAGCAGAAAAACTATTCGGAAGCAAAAAAAGATTTTGAAATGGCACGCGAATTGAAAATGACGGACGAGACTTCGCGGCTGCACATTGAATGTACTGAAAAAGAAGAAGAACAAATGATAGCCGAGCGCAGGGACGGGTATGAAATGAAGATGACCTTTGGAAATTATACGATTGTCCGCAGCAAGTCGACCAGATTATTTGGCGCAATCAATTCGAAAGGAGAAGAAAAAATAAAATGTATCTATCTGAATGTAGGTATTTCAGCGAATGGACGGGCGTTTGAACGGGAGGACGGAAAGTATGATATTTATAACGCGGAAGGTCTTCGGATTGCCGAAGGCGTAACTACTTATTGAAAAAAAACGTACATGAAACGATTGATTTTATGGAGTTTGCTGCTATTTCCACTCTGTGTGCAGGCTCAGCAACAGACGGAGTATAACCGGAAAGGTGACGAAGCGATGAGACGAAAAGATTATCAGGATGCCAAGATGTGGTATGAAGAAGGCGTTTCCTATTGTGATCCATACAGTATCAACCAGTTGACAGCCATCTGGGTGAGAGAAGAAAGCATGCACTCGCCCATGGGGCCGGTGATGGGCAAGTGTCTCCAATGCCTGAACAGCATGGCCATCTCCAAGAAGGATACGCTCGCAATAAAAAAACTGATTCTTTTTTATACGGACGGCATCGGCACGGCCAGGGATGAAAATTCTGCCAATTCATGGCGGGAGATGTTGACGCAGCTTCGCAACCCCTATCCTCGCTCCGGTAAAACGCGCGAAAAGATGAGATTTTTTGCCGGATTTTCGTCCCTGCCGCCGGTTGCGCCTTACGGCATACAGATTGGCGGTATAAGTACGGTAGGCTGGTATGTGCGGGTACGCACCAATATGGTTACCCCCCGTAATACGGAATTGAATGGCGAAAAGATTGAATTTACGAACAATCGGATTCCCGTATTCGATGCCCGGGACGAGATGTATCGTTTCTTGCCCGAAAGCCGGAACAGTATCCGGAAAAGTTTATGGATGGGGACCGCCGGCCTGGTTTTCAAAGTTGCGCCTGCACTCTGCCTGTCGGCCGGCGCAGGATACGCGCAGTACGGGGAAGCGCATGAATACGAAATGATCGACCGGGTTACGGGTTTGCCGGGCGAGAGAAACTGGGCCGGAAACACAGATACTTCATACCGGAATGTGGCCATAGATGTGGATGCAACGGTTTCCCTCGGAAAAAGGTTTTACGGGACTGCCGGATGCTGCGTGCTGAATCTGAAATACATCTACCCGAGTGTAGGCATAGGCATTTTTTTGAATTAATATCGAAACAGGACGAAAATGGGAACTAAACATACAGGATGGGCAGCCGCCCTGCTGCTGGGTCTGCTGACGGGCTGCATGGAAGACGTAAAGCTGGACGCGGACGTGAAGAATGCCCGGGCGCCTGAGTTGACGGGCATCAGCCTGCATTCCAAAACGGCTTCCTCCATCTCCTTGACGGCGACCGTGACGAAGGCAAACGGATATAAGGTGACGGAGCGGGGTTTTTGCTGGGACACCCGTGAGATGCCCGAACGCGGAACGGACAATTTCGTACAGGCAGGCGAGGGCCTGGACGTGTTCAGCGCGACCATCGACAACCTGAAGGGCAATACAAAATATTACATCCGGCCGTACGCAGTCAATCAGGTAAATATTGCCTACGGCGAGCAGATCGATATTGAAACGAACGACGGCCTTGGCTCCGTCAGGACATTCGAAGCCTACGACATCCATGCCACCACGGCCGTTTGCGGCGGCGTCATCAAGTCGCCCGGTGAGGGAAATATCGACGAGCGGGGCGTCTATGTATCCCTGTCGGCCGACATGGCCAACAGGGATTCGGTCCCAAGCGTGATGAATGCCGATTCCTTCATCTGCAACGTCTCCCGGCTGAAGCCCCTGAGCACGTATTACGTGCAGGCGTATGTCAAGAACACGTTCGGCTCCTTCACCGGCGATACCTGCTCCTTCACCACCACGGACGGACGCCCGACGATGGATACGGTCGCCATTATCGACCACATCAATTCGGGCTATACCGACGTGACCTTATTTTCGGCCATTCTGAACCCCGGCGATGCCATGTTCATCTCGCGCGGTTTCTTCTGGAGCGAAGCCCCCATGCCCGACACGGCGAGTATACTGAGGGCAGACAGCATCGTGACCACCGTCACCGGGACAAATACCAACCTGCAGTTTGTCGGACAGTTGGAAAACCTGAAACCGCAAACAAAATACTATGTGCGTTCCTTTGCAAGAAACGAGTTCGGGCCGGGATTCAGTCCCGAGAAATCGTTTTACACCAAAAGCGAGATGCCTACCGTCGAGACCCTGCTGCCGGAAGCCACCGTCAGCGGAACCGTCATCCTGAGCGGACGCCTGATTGACGAGGGAAAGACGCCCATCACCTCCAGCGGAATATGCTATTCCACCGATATTCCCGATCCCACGCTCGTCAACGGAGGGAATCGCATCGAAATCCCGCTGAATACCTCCTGGCAGTTTCGTACCGAGTTATCCGGATGGAAGGGAGGCATGACCTACTATGTCCGAATCTATGCAACAAACGGGGAAGGGACATCCTATGGAGAAGTAAAAATCCTTGAGACGCCCCGCGTCTTCAACGGCGGGCTGGGGGCATTCCCGGGAGCGCCGCTCATACAGGGATCCCCGACTTATTTTTCCGTCGGCGACAGAGGCTTTCTGCTGGGCGGCGACCTCGGCCCCGAATATATCAACAAACTGTGGAGCTATGACCCGCGGACCAGCTGGTGGGATCTGGGCGCCTGCCCTTACCTGCTCGAAAATGCCCTCAAATGGCAGGCCACCGCGGCCTACGGTTCCAACGTATACTTCCTGGGGGGAATCAATCGCGCCTACGAGCCGCAGAATGCTTTCCTGCGCTACAATACGGGCAGCAACATGTGGTACATCCATTCCGTCGGCCCGGATTCGGCCCATTCCCGGGCAGGTTTCCAGTTCGAGGAAAAAGTCTGTTTCCTGGGAGGAATGAAAGATTCGGCCATGAATGATGTGTGGGCATTCGACGTGTACCCGCCGGACAACTGGTCGCGGAAGGCAGACTTCCCGACAGCTCAGTACGGCGGAATCGCCGTGAACATAGGTGATACAGTCTATGCGGGCCTGGGGAAAAATACGGCCGATATGTGCAACAGGCAGTTGTGGAAATCGTCCGACCTGACCGTATGGACGGAAGAACCTCCCTGTCCGGCCATCACGAACGGCATTCTGGCCGGAGTGGCCTGCAACGGCAACATCTATGTCGTCGACGAGTCCTATTATATCATTGAATATAACCCTTCCACCCGGCTCTGGCGCGTCAAGTCGCGTCTGCCGTCGAGCAGCCGGAACGTTCACTGCATGTATGTATTGAACGGAACAATTTATATCGGTTTGGGAATAAACGGTCTGACTACATACAACCCGTTATGGGACAACTGACCGGGATTATGGGATGCAAAAGGAATAAGGATACTTCTATACTCCAATACTTCGTTATAAAATAGGGATTGCATCGGATTTCCTGCTTCGGCGATTGCTTCCTGCTTCGTTCCTCGCAGTCGCAGACGGTGCACAGCGCGCTGTCCTGCAAAGACGGCCCGTTGTGCGTCGTCCTTGCGAGGAACGAAGCAATCGCCAAATCGGGTACGGATTGCTTCGGGCTTCTCGCTTCGGCGGTTGCTTCACTGCTCGACGGTGCACGGCGCGCTGTCCTGCAAAGACAGCCCGTTGTGCGCCGTCCCTGCGAGGAACGAAGCAATCGCCAAACCGGGTACGGATTGCTTCGGATTTCCTGCTTCGGCGGTTGCATCCTGCTTCGTTCCTCGCAGTCGCAATGACGGAGGGCGACAATGGGCAATGCACCCCTTCCGGCGAACGGTTCCTCGCCGTTGAAAATATGTTATACAACATATTTAAGCGGCATACATCTTTTTAAACGCATTGATAATTAATTTTTTATCTCAATATTAAAATCTATCGGTTACATTTTTTTTTTCGGAAAAAGTTGCGGGTATAAAAAAAGAAGGTATCTTGCACCCCGAATTTTAGAAATAAACAAAAAAACGAACAAATAAGTACATGGCTGTGACTCTATACAGAACAAATCGTAAGACCGGGAATATTCCTGATTCCTTCTGTTCACCCGCACGTGAATATATGTTAACGGCTGGGGCTGATGGCAAATATCTGTATGACAGTTATTTAGACTTATATATCATATCCGGAGGCCTTCTGCAGGCCGCAGCGCCTCCCCTTCTTCGGAACGCACAGTCGAAAAGAGTCTTTTCTTTTTTGCGGCTGTGCGTTTTTGTATATTCCACATTCGACAGGCTTTTCCTGGAACAGGAAAAAAACACACGGGAAATGAAAGTCTTCACTAGCGTGACGAAAACCGTTTTTCGGAAAAATGAAAACCGTCACTCAGGTGATGAAAACCGTCACTTAAGTGATGAAACCTGTCACGTACGTGATGATTTTCATTACTCACGTGATAAATTTTATCACATACGTGATGAAGTCGGTTATTTGCGTGATGGATTTTATCACGCAAGTAACGGCTTTTATCACGTGAGTGACGACTTCCGTCACCAGCGTGATGACTTTTATTACGTAAGTGACGGAAACAATCACCTTCGTGACGGTTTTGAAAATGCACATGATAATCTACCACACTAAAACAGTAACAACTTAATTATAAGACGCATGAATACTTTAATTGAAATTCTGAATCAGTCGGTTGGCACGTTTTTTGACGCGACAGACCTGTTTTTAACCAGCCTTTCGGGCCTCGACCTGCTGTTGGGAGCCGGAAGCAGTTTCGCGTTCGCCCTTGTACCGGGCACAAAGGGAACGGGACGCGGAAGCAATATCCCGGAAGGGATCCTGGCCAGCGTCCGCCGATGGCATGGCGGCATCGACAGCAAGTTCGGCAATATTGACAATCTGGTCAAACTCGTCGAGACGCACCAGCAGACCTGGGTCATGCCGTCCGACCTGCTGACGCCGCTTACCGACGGCCATAACCGGCTGCAGGTCATGATCAACAAATGCCGCACGCCCCAGGCCTCGACGGCCGACCGCGCCCAGCGCAACGCACTGCTCGCCTTCACCGTCGGACTGTGCCTGAACCAGGTAAAGATGTGGGCTTACGGACAGTTTTTCGCCGGCGTCCTGACAACCGAAGACATTCACCTGCTCGGCTTCCTGCTGCCCGGCGAACGCGGTGGACGCCACGACCGCACGGAAGCTACCAACGAGCTGGCCGAAGTCAAGGTGACGGTTATCAACGGCGACTTTATCCGCGCGGTGATCGACCGCGCGTCCGGCGAAAACGCCGCACTGGTGGCTCACGGATGGCCGCCGGGCGTGCGCAATGCCCTGATCGTCATCATCTCTGTCAAGAGCGGAAAAGTGGTATACAGCCAGATGACGACCCACCTGCACAACACCATCCGGATGCCTGAAGGTTCGCACGGCGAACAGTTTGTCATCAAGGCGGCTTTCCTCCGCCACGTCGACGACGAACCGCGCTTCGGCAACGAGCCGACCTTCACCATGCCGCGCACCACCGAAGACCTCGCCGCCAGCGTCGACCGCCAGCGTCACGAAAACGTCGACGCGCAGATGCAGGAAATCGAACGTCTCCGCCGGGAAATCGAACGGATACAGGCCGAAATGAAATCAAAACTATGATTTGTTTGATTTTATGAATTACTATGATTTGAAGCGGCTTCCTGCTGCGTGTCCTCACAATCAAAACTATGATTTATCTGATTGTATGAATCACTATGATTGGCAGTGACTTCCTGCGCTGTATCCTCACAGCAATTCTGTCCATCCTGTTAATCGTAACTCCAATGTAGGCAACCGGACACTCGACTATTTCGGCGTCGGCGAACCGGTGGGTCTCCGGCGAAACAGGCGCGATCGGTATCAAAGCATCGCAACTGGGCAACCGCAAACTGACTTGGGAAACGACGTCCGAGTTGAATGTCGGCCTTGACCTCGGATTCATAAACAATCGCTTCAATCTGACGCTCGAATATTACAATCGCGTAATTTCAAACCTGCTGGTTACCGGAAAAGCCCTTCCGTCGTACAACGAACTGACATCCATAGCCGCCAACATCGGCCAAACGCAGGGCCGTGGATTTGAACTGACGCTCAACACGGAAAACGTCGTGCGGAAAGACTTCCGGTGGACGACCGACTTCACGTTCTACACCTACAAAGACCGCTGGAAAGAGCGCGACCCGAACTGGAAGCCTGCCGCCTATCAGTCGGTCGACGATCCGATCCGCTCCATTTATACCTGCGTGTCCGATGGATTGCTTCAATCCGGGGAAAAAGCGCCCGCATGGCAATCGGCTTTGCTTCCGGGACAGATTAAAATCAAGAACCTGAAGGATGAAGAAAGCGCTCCCAATGTCTATGACCAGTACGACCAGATCCTGCTCGGCTCGTCGGATCCCGCTTTCACGCTCGGTTTCAACAATACGCTGAAATATAAGAAACTTGACTTCAATATATATTTCTATGGAGACATCAACCGGTGGATGGGTGCGAGTTATTATGACAGCAACTTGGGTGGTCCCTATAGCCAGAACGCATCGCAAAAAGCATTTGAAGTCTGGCGGCATGACAATCAGCAGACGACCGTGCGCAGCCCGCTGGCCATATCGTATCCGGAAGGCGATTACTATTACAGGAAGATTTCCTATATACGCTGCCGTAACATCATGCTCGGATATACGTTTGCCATACCGAAAGTGGCGAACAGTTTCCGGGTGTATGCCGATGTGAACAATCCGTTTATC
>JAIRXI010000220.1 GCA_031268395.1 Tannerella sp.
AAAATGTACCGTGTCGGCGACTGGGTGATCATGCCCTTGGCCCTGAAAAACCAGAAGGGCAGATAAAACAGTGATTTCATCGTTAGTCGGGAATCAGACGGGTCATCCCGCCCTGCAAAGAGTGACGGCAATAATAATAAGACAGAAAAACGACAGCAGGTTGCGCGCCGGCAGCCAGCGTATCATGAACCAGTCCAGGTGGAGCGACTGTATCCGTTTCCAGTCGCTCATCGGCCCCATCCATACCTGCGGGGAAAACTTCTTCTCCGGATGACGGACAAATTCAATCATCAGGCAAAACAGACCGGCCGCCATCGGCAACGCCAGGAAAGTGAAAAGATAAAAGGGCGGCAGACAGCCCGTCGCCACTCCGCCGGCAATGCAGCCAAAGGCGGCAAGCAGCAAAAGAAACAATACGGCCAGCATTCGCCTTTTGCTTTTCAGCAGCACGGCCAGCGTCATTTTCCCCGCTTCCCTGTCCGGCTCATAATCCATGATGGCATGGACATACACAATATTGGCGACCAGCAGCCCCACGGGAACGGAGACCAGCGCCACCGTCCAGTCCAGCTGTCCGCAGGCGGCATAATACACTCCGCTCATCAGCAGAGGGCCAAACACGACGCCGATGAGCATCTCGCCCAAACCGCGGTACGAAAGCCGTAAAGGCCCGCCCGAGTATGAAACGCCCAGGATGGCGGCAGCCAGTGCAAACCACAGAATCGGGTTTCCCCGGAAAAGGAAAATAACAAATCCCGTACCGAGGGAAATCGCTCCGAATGTCAAACAGGCCATCAACAACTGTTTCAGGTCAGCCTGCCCGGAGGTCAGGTAGGAACACTTGGCAATGCGCGACCGAAAACCTTTCTTTGCCAGGACGTCACGAAATTCCGCACCCTTGACCCGGTAATCGAAATAATCGTCGAACAGGTTCATGCACAAATGTCCCGCGATTACGCCCAGAACGGCTATGATGCCCAGCCAAACGGAGAAATTTTCCCTCCGGGAAGCCATGCAAAGCGCCAGCGCCGCCGGCAGCAGACTTTGCGGAAGCGCCTTTACACGGGCATTCCGTATCCAGAAACAAACGGTATTCATTATTTTTTACTTTTGCATTAAACATGTTGCAAATATAGAAGATAAAAACCGGTTGAGCACCATTCCCGGCTCGAAAATCATGCAACGCCCTGTCCGGCAGGCAGGATAAATCCTGTATTCCAGACAGGTGAAACGCGGCTCCCGCCATGCCGGACCGCAAGGAAAGACGTGCCGGCGGCGTCCGGAATGTTTGAACGCCGGCAGGGAAGGTTTGTACAGATTATCCCCGCTTTTGATAAAAAAAGTAACCCTGTCCGAAATGAGTGTGGGAAAGTAATTACTTTTGTCCAAACAAAATAACAGATGAATTCTATCGGGAACAGGCTGCATGGATGGAAATGGCTTCGATTCGGTTTTCTTCGGTGAATGGGAGGCTCAACAATGCAAATGTCTACGGAAGTAAAAGAATATACGTTGGATAACGGATTGACCGTCTGGCTGAATGAAGACCATCATCAGCCGAAAGTCTTTGGCGCCGTAGTCGTAAAAGCCGGTTCGAAAGATTGCCCCAATACGGGAATTGCCCATTATTTCGAACATATCATGTTTAAGGGAACAGACAGGATCGGAACGGTGGATTATGCCGCCGAAAAAGTATGGCTGGATGCTATCGCTTCGAAATACGACGAACTGGCACAAACGGGAGATCCCCTGGCCCGCAGAACCATCCAGCAGGAAATCAACGAACTGAGCGTCCGTGCAGCCCAGTACGTAATCCCCAGCGAATTTGACAAACTGATCAGCAAATATGGCGGCAGCAAGCTGAACGCCGGCACTTCCTACGACTATACCGTCTATCACAATACCTTTCTCCCCCAGTACATGGCACACTGGGCGGAAATCAACAGCGAACGGCTGCGGAACCCCGTCTTCCGCATGTTCCAGAGCGAACTCGAAACTGTATATGAAGAGAAAAACCGCCGCGACGACATGATGCTCAACCAGGCGATTGAGAAGCTGATGGAAATCTATTTCCGGCCCCACCCGTATGCCTTCCCGGTCATCGGCAGCGCGGAAAACCTGAAAAGCCCGCGCCTCTCGGAGATGCGGAAGTTTTTCAGGGAATATTATGTAGCCTCCAACATGGGGCTGATCCTGAGCGGCGACTTCGACATCGAAGTCACACTCCCGATCCTGGCACGCACCTTTTCGCGTCTCCCGGAAGGCGCCGTCAAGACGCGCACGACGGTAAAGATTCCTCCTTTCCGGGGACGTGAAAAAACATCCGTCAAGGTACCGCTGCCTCTGATGAAGGCAGTGGCGTTCGGATTTCGCGGCGTACCGTCCAACCATCCCGACCAGGCGGCGCTGGACATTGCCGTGGCGGTACTGAACAATGGCGACGGGACCGGTTATCTGGACAAACTGATGGTCAACCGGAAAGTGATGGGCGCCATGGTCGGCGGAGAGAGTTTCAACGAGGCCGGCTATGTCGGGATTCTGATTGTGCCGAAACTGGTTTCCCTGACCTGCCGGTCGGCCGAGCGAATGATCTGGCGCGAAGTGGAACGCCTCAAGAAAGGCGATTTCACGGACGAACTGTTCAACAGCCTGAAACAGGAACGCCTGCGCCGCCACTTCACGGAACTGGAGGACATCGATTCGCGCAGTCAGGTACTGGTGCGCCTGTTTTCGCAGGGGAAGACATGGAGGGACTATCGGGAGGAGCTGAAGCGCATGGAGACCCTGACAAAGGAAGACGCGGTGAAGGTTGCCAACAAGTATTTCGGAGACAATTATCTGTACATAAAGAAAAAAACGGGACGCTATCCCAAGGCGCAGCTGGCCAGGCCCAATTTCGCCCCGATCCTGCCGGCGCATACGGACGCGACCTCGGCCTATGCCCGTCAGCTGGAGGACATCCCGGTGCAGGAAGTCAAGCCCCGTTTCCTCGACTTCGAGAACGATGTCCGGACGGTTGTGCTGACGCCCAAAGTCACGCTGTATGTCACGCCCAACCCCATCAACCGGATATTCACGCTCAAGTTCATGTATGGCATCGGCCTGCTGGAAGATCCCAGGCTGAAATACCTGACGGCGTATATTCCGCTGCTCGGGACGGAGGACCGGTCGTTCGAGTCGTTCCGGATACGCCTGCAGACGCTGGGCAGCACGTTCGACATGGACGTGGACAGGGATTATTTTACACTGAAAATAAGCGGCTTTGACAGGACTTTTGCCGAGACGCTGACGCTGGTCAACGACTTCCTGACGCAAGTAAAGGCGGACGACCGGAAACTGAAAACGCTGGTCGACGATGCCAAGGTGACCGAAAAAGCCTTTTTCAAATCGAACAGCGAGGTGGCGGAGGCCCTGTTCGAATACGTCCAGTACGGGCGGCTGTCGCAGTACCTGACCAGACTCTCGCTGGCCGACATAAAAAGGATGAAGGGCCGGGAATGGGTCGCCATTTTCCACCGGGTGCGGCAGGTGGAATGCAGCCTGCACTATTGCGGCACGCTGGATGCCGAACGGGTGGCGGGACAGGTGAAGAGGATTTTTGACCTGGAGCGGATCACGGAATCTTCCTGCACGCCGGTATGCCGCGAATTTGTCGCCTACGACCGCCCGCTGGTATTTTTCTACAACATGCCGGATGTGTTCCAGAACATCATCTATGCCTACATGGCCTGCGACCCGCTGGAGACGCCCCTGAAACGGCATGAGGCGAACCTGTTTTCCAACTATTTCGGCGAAGGCATGTCGTCGCTGATGTTTCAGGAAATCCGGGAGTTCCGTTCGTTCGCCTATCACACTTCCGGCGCCTACCGCCTGCCGCCGCTGTGCCGTTCGGACAAGCCGACCCGCTTCGTCACCTACCTGTCCACACAGAGCGACAAGACGATCGATGCCTTGAGAACGCTCAACGAACTGATCCGCAACATGCCGGAACATCCCGACAGAATTGCGGACGTGATCCGGACCACCCTCAACCAGACCAACAACGACTATCCGTCTTTCCGGGAAATTTCCACCCGCATAGCCGTCTGCCGGCGCAACGGTCATACGGACGACCCGAACCGCTCCCTGCTGGAAGACATCCGGCAAATGGGTATGGACGACGTGGTCCGTTTCTACCGGTCAAACGTGCAGGGACGCACGCTGGCCTACGTCGTGGTCGGCAATTCGCGGAGGATGGACATGCGCCAGCTGGCCACCTTCGGCGATGTGGTGCGGATGCGGAAAAAGGTTTTTTACCGGCAGTGACAAAGAAACTGCGCCTCCCGCACCGCACTCGACCCGGCTTTGGGACACGGGCACAATCTCTTTCCCTTCTCCTTTTTCCGGCAAAAGCGCCTTTCCCTCTCCATCAGAACCTGTGCAGGGCAGTTAAGGAGAGTCCACAGGTACCGTGGCCCAAAGGGAAGTACCTTTGACCGAAAGGGAAGTACCGATGCGGCAAAGGTACTTACCTTTCATGGACGAGAAGTACCTTTGCGGCAACGGTAAGTACCGATGCGGCAAAGGTACTCCTGCTCGGCGTAGCGTCCCGCTACGTCGTGTTAAAAGCAAGGCGCCTGCCTTGCGCGCCGCGTCATTGCAGGACAGCGCGCCGTGCGCCGTCATTGCGAGGCACGAAGCAATCGCCAAAACGGGCACGGATTGATTAAGACGCGATGAATCGCGTCTCTACGGCGGCCCTGCAAATGGGCGGGATTGACGCGCCGTTGCCGTCAATCCCTGCTCGGCGTAGCGTCCTGCTGCGTCGTGTTAAAAGCAAGGCTCCCGCCT
>JAIRXI010000299.1 GCA_031268395.1 Tannerella sp.
AGATAGTTACGTATTATTTCCAATGAAAAATCCATTGGCGCTCTAAAAAAAGCGAAACAAAAGTAGTAAAAAAAGAGATACCTTAAATCCGTAAGCGAAAAATTTGCCATATTAAAAACGAATACAGGATAGCATAAGCCTGCAAGTATTCGTGCTTCGCACATGCTTTTCAGGTTTTCACGGGAAAATGACGATAAAAATCCGTGATAAAATGGCGGATAAACATGCTTTTCCCGGCTAATTTTTTTGGAGGAGTTATTGAATGTCCCGGACAAGTACCGACACCCGGACTTTTTCGACACTTTCACGACGGGATTTTCGAAAATCAGGCGGGTCAAGCCATTCCTTCTTACGTTTTCGCCAAAGACTCTCGGCGATATTCAAATGCGGAGATTTACCGGAACGAGATCCATCTGATCAGTTCGCCGAAGGAAGGCTTCTTGCCGTAGACCAGGATCCCCACCCGGTAGATCTTTGCCGACATCCAGACAAAGCCCCCGGCCGCCGCGTAGAGCAGTGCGATCGAAAGGATTTTTTCCCATGCCGGTATCTCGTTCGAGATGCGCATCAGCATCACGATCGGCGAAGTCAGCGGAATGAACGAACACCAGAATGCCACGGGGCCATCCGGATTCTCCATGCTGTAGATCCCGATATAGAGGGCAAACATCAGGATAATCATGACCGGCGCCATGAACGGCTGGGCGTCTTCGGGATGGTTGACGGCCGAGCCGATGGCGGCAAAAAAGGAACCGTACAGCAGGTAGCCGCCAATGAAATAGGCCACAAAAAAGAAGCCCGTTTCAAGGAAATGGAGCGATCGCAGATCGGCTATTGCGGTCGCGAAGCCGGCTGCCTGGACGGCCGACAGCGAAGCCATATCCGGCAGGCCTCCGCTTAGCCCGGCAACGATGCCGCCCGCGCCCAGCAGTATACCGCCCAGGATGCCCCAGACGGCTAACTGCGTCAACCCGACCAGCCCGATGCCGACAATTTTCCCCATCATCAGATCGAACGGACGCACGGACGATACCATGATTTCGACAATGCGGCTGGTCTTCTCCTCCATCACGGCCTGCATCACCATCCCGCCATACATCATGATGAACATGTAGATGATCACGTTGAGCGTGATGCCGGCCAGACGGGTAATCAGTGCGGGGGAATGGCTTTCTTCCTCGCCGTCTTTTCCCCACTTGACGGTCTGGATATCGAAACGGATGCGGCTCTCCCTGATGATCCGTTCCAGATCGGGAATCCCGTAGGAAGCCACCTTGTCGCTCTCCATCTGTTTGCCCAGCGTCCGGTTGACGGCGCGGGACAGGTCGCCGGGGATCTGTTTTTCGGAATAGAGCGTGGCCGCCTGCGGATTTAGCAGCAGGTCGTCCGTAATGCTCAGGATGGTAAACAGCTCCCGGTCCGGCCGCTCCCGATATTCATCCAGTGACCTGTCAGCATCGAAAAACCGGTAGCCGTCCATGTTCTCAAACAGGGGCGCATACTTGCCCGTCCGGTCGATGACGGCGATACGGCGCACCCCGTCGCTCTTGATGGAGGCCAGCCAGAGGGGTACGATTGAGATGGCTGCCATCAGAACGGGCATCAGCAGCGTGAGCACGATAAATGACTTCCTGCTGATGCGGGAGAGATATTCCCGCCTGATAATCAGTGCTATTTTACTTTTCATGATCTGTTTATATGATATGGATGGCCGGTTGACGGCAGGGGCTGAGTTTGGGTGACGGTACGGATAAAGATGTCGTTCATCGAAGGCAGTTCTTCGGCAAACGAATGGATTTCGCACTGTCGGGCCAGCGCCTCCAGCAGCGAAGCGTTGCTGACCCCGTCGTTTTTGCGGATACGGAGTTCGTGGTATCCGCCTTTTTTTTCTCCGGAAAGGAGGGAAAAAACGCCCGGCAACGGGGCAGGCGGACCGCTTGCCGTGACACGGAGACGGAAGATGTTATCTCTGAAGCGTTCGCGCACTTCGTGCACCGGCCCGTGAAGGACGACTTGCGAGTGGTCGATCAGCGCTATTTCGTCGCATATCTCTTCGACGGATGCCATGTCGTGTGTCGAGAAGATCAGAGTATGGCCCTTTTCCTTCAGTTCCAGCATTTCCTTTTTCAGCAGATCGACGTTCACGGGGTCAAATCCGCTGAACGGCTCGTCGAAAATCAGCAGGTCCGGCCTGTGAACAACCGTAATGACAAACTGTACTTTCTGCTGCATTCCTTTCGAGAGTTCATCCAGTTTTCTGTTCCACCAGCGCATGATGTCGAACTTTTGAAACCACGCTTCCAGCCGCTGCCGGGCTTCGCGGCGGGAGAGGCCTTTCAGTTGCGCGAAATAGACGGCCTGTTCGCCGACTTTCATCTTTTTGTAAAGACCCCGTTCTTCGGGCAGGTAGCCAATGCGGCTGGTATCGCCGACCTGCAGGGGATGCCCGTCGAACCGGACGGTTCCGCTGTCCGGGGCCGTAATCCGGTTGACGATCCGCAGGAGTGTCGTCTTGCCGGCGCCATTCGGCCCAAGCAGTCCGAATATCTTCCCTCGCGGTATGCTAATGTTCACCCGATCCAGCGCCAGGTGATTCGCATATTGCTTAACGATGTTTTCCGCTTCTATAAAGTACATTATTTGTTGTTTATTCGACCGCGCAAAGATAGACTGTTTTTTTAAATGGGCAAAAAACGGCCAACTGTTTTTCCCCCGACGCTGCAAATATCCATTCTGTTCAGGGTCGTAAGGCAAACACAGTTCTTTATAATTAAACACGGAGGACACGGAGACACGGAGACGGTGATCACGTTTTCTCTCCGTGTCGCCGTGTTCTCCGTGTTTGAATGAATAAAGAAAGAGCACGGAGAAGCGCCTTACGGCGCCGGGAAACGAATGCGGAGCAGGGTACGTAATGGACATGTTGGGTTAATTACACCTGTTTTTCCTGAAAATCCGGTCTGCCTTTCGCCAACAGGAAGCTACCTTTCCACAATCGGTAGCTACCACCGCCCGTAAGAGTCTACTTTCTGTCGACTGTTGTCTGCCTTTCCGCCGTTTCTGTCTGCCTTTCCGCCGTTTTAGTCTACCTTTCGCCCACAGGTACCTGCCTTTTGCCCACAGGTACTTACCTTTCGCCCACAGGTACTTACCTTTTGTCCACAGGTACTTACCTTTTGTCCACAGGTACTTACCTTTCGCCCATAGGTACTTACCTTTTGCCAATAGGTACCTGCCTTTCCTCAATAGGTACTTACCTTTCGCCCACAGGTACCTGCCTTTCCACAACAGGTACCTACCTTTCGCCCATAGGTAGTACCTTTCCCCAATAGGTACTTACCTTTCGCCCATAGGTACCTACCTTTCCACAACAGGTACTTACCTTTCCACAACAGGAACCTACCTTTCGCCCATAGGAAGTACCTTTCCACCATAGGTACCTACCTTTCGCCCATAGGTACTTACCTTTCGCCCACAGGTACCTGCCTTTCCACAACAGTAGCTGCCTTTCGAGTCCGGAAGAAAAGGCTGCCTGCCGGACACGACGGCGGAAGCGTCTAATGGACCTGTCGGGTTTATAGCGAACCTTCCGTTACCGCAATTGTCAGGCGGGATTGCCGGCGGCTATGACGGAACGGCCGGCGGCTTCACCTTGGCGCCCTGATGTAGAGATAGATGGTGACGAGGATGTATATCAGGTTGGGTATCCAGACGGCAACTACCGGCGGGACAGATCCGCTGACGGCAAACGTGGATGATATTTTTGAAAAGAGGATATACGAAAAACTCAGTCCGATGCCGATACCGATGTTCAGTCCCATGCCGCCCTTGATCCTGCGCGACGAAAGGGAGACGCCGATCATGGTCAGGATGAAAAAGGACATGACCGTCGCGTAGCGCTGGTAGTATTCGATTTCGAAAAACTGGATGTTGCCTATCCCCCGCTCCTTCTGACGGCGGATGTGTCTGGCCAGCTGGGGAGACGTCATGGTTTCGCAGTCGTTTTCGGAAATCAGGAAGTCGGACGGCATGAATGTCAGTGTCGTGTCCTTGCGCGTACCGGTGGTGATGTGTTCGCGCATTCCGTCGAAATCGCGGATCATGTAGTCGATGATGGTCCACTGGTAGAGCGAATCATACTTGATGGACTCGGCGGTCAGGCGGGACACGAGCGCCTTGTTTTCAAAGTGATCGAGCGAAAAGCGGTAGCCCATGTAGGAGTCGGCGCGATAATTGTCGAAATAGGCGAAAATGCCCGGTTCCACCTCCAGCTGGATATTGCGGGCATATTCCACCTTTCTGTTCCTGAAATAGGCGTTCTGGAATGCGATGCGTGTTTCGTTGGCCGGAGGGACGATGTAGGCGTTCAGGGCGTAACTGCCGAGCGCAATGATGGCCGCGGAGATCAGGTAGGGGCGCAGCAGGCGGTTGAAACTGACGCCGCTGGCCAGCAGCGCAATGATCTCGGACCTGTCGGCCAGTTTGGAGGTAAAAAAGATGACGGATATGAAGGTAAACAGCGGACTGAAGAGGCCGATGAAATAGGGGATGAAGTTAAGATAATAATCCACGACGATGGCATGGAGCGACACTTCCGGTTTCAGGAAATTGTCGAGCCGTTCATTGACGTCGAATACGACCGTGACGGCAATGATCAGGAGGATGGAGAAGACGTAAGTCCCCAGGAACTGCCTGATGATGTAGCCGTCGATGCGCCTGAGTTTCCAGCTGTTCCGTTTCATGCGCGCTGCGATAACCGGTTAACTATTCCGCTCTTCCATCCGGCGAAATCGCCGGCGGCGATATGGGTGCGCGCTTCTTCGAGCAGCCGCTGATAGAATGCGAGATTGTGGATGGAAGCGATTTGCAGTCCCAGGATTTCATTACACTGGATCAGGTGATGCAGGTAAGCGCGACTGTAGGCCGTATCCACAAATGCATGTCCGTCCGGATCGACCGGCGAAAAGTCGTCCGCCCATTTGCGGTTGCGCATGTTCACCGTGCCGGAGCGGGTGAACAGCTGTCCGTTGCGTCCGTTGCGTGTGGGCATGATGCAGTCGAACATGTCCACGCCCAGGGCAACGGCCTCGAGCAGGTTGGCCGGCGTGCCCACGCCCATCAGGTAGCGCGGTTTGTCTTCCGGCAGGATTCCGTTGACGATTTCAATCATTTCGTACATGGTTTCCGTCGGCTCGCCTACCGCCAGACCGCCGATCGCATTCCCGTCCGCTTCCCTGGCCGCCACGTATTCGGCCGACCGGATCCGCAAATCCGGATAGACGCACCCCTGCACGATCGGGAACAGCGACTGTTTGTGGCCATACCGGGGCGCTGTTCCGTCGAACCGGCGGATGCAGCGGTCCAGCCACCGTTCGGTGCGTTGCAGCGACTGCTTCGCATACGGGTAGTCCGCGTCGCCCGGACAGCACTCGTCGAAGGCCATGAGGATGTCGGCGCCAATGCTGCGCTGGATATCCATCACCTTTTCGGGCGAGAAAAAATGTTTGCTGCCGTCGATATGTGAACGAAATTCCGCCCCTTCCTCGCTCAATTTCCGGTTTTCAGCCAGCGAAAATACCTGAAAACCGCCGCTGTCGGTCAGGATCGGCCCCTGCCAGCCGCAGAAGCCGTGCAGACCGCCCGCCTTTTCAAGGATTTCCATCCCGGGACGGAGGTAGAGATGATACGTGTTGCCGAGGATGATCTGCGCACGGACATCGTCCGCCAGTTCGCGCCGGTGGACGGCTTTCACCGTGCCCTGTGTGCCAACGGGCATGAAGACCGGCGTCTCGACGGCGCCGTGTCCGGTTGTAATCCGTCCCGTCCGTGCCCGGGAGCGGGTATCCGTATGTGTAATTTCGAATTTCACTCTGCCAAGTTTGCCGCAAAGGTAATACGGGAATATGGAACAGACAAGCCGGAGGGCAAACATTACAGCACATCCGGCGCATTCCGCACCGTCACCCGGCCAACGATCCGGTCGTAGCGCGCCCCCATCGGACGGTAATAGACCGTAACCGCATATTCGTTTTCCGTCTGGTAATGGCTTCCTTCCGTCCGCAGCAGTTCGCCTCCGGCGGCTCCGTGCGGAAGAAAAACGTACTGGTAGTTATAATATCCCTGCTTCAGCAGCACAGCCTTCTCGTAGCAGCCGGTTTCGGCATTATACTCCATCCGGCTGTCTCCGTCCGTCCGGTTTTGGAAAAAATCGCCGAGCAGATAAACATCTCCGTCCGGAAACGGTTTGGATTCATACGTAAAGTGAACGAAATAGTAATCCGCCTCCACGTCCGGTTCCTGACAGCCGCTGCACCGGACAAAGAAACGTCCGTTCTGGTCCTGGTCATACCGGTAAGTCTGGCCGGCGCGGCTCCGGTCGATCACCACATCGGCATGATAACAGGGGTTGAAATACTGAATACGCTCAATGTTCAACCCGTTGTAGCGGTGGGTCAGGAACTCGATCCGGCGGTATTCATTGCCCGCTTCGAAAATCAGGGCGGGGATATGTTCGTATGTCAGCAGGCGGCTGGAGATGGAAGAGGGTTGCAGGTCGACCGCCTCGCAATCCGTCCGGCGGTTCTGGTTCACCCGGATTTTCAGGTCCGTCTGGGGATACACGACCGGCAGGTTTCGGGTATCTATCCGGAAGTTTATCTGCTGGTACGTCCTGTTAAAGGCTATATCTGTATTGCCGGTCAAGTCGGCCTGTATGCCGACCAGCGCCTCGCAGACCGAAAAGCGTGCGGAAAAGACAGTCCTGTCCGGAGCGTCCTCTTCGTATACGAGCAGCGCATAATTCCCCGACACCTTGAAGCGGACATTGTCGTTCGGCAGGGACAGCCGAAAATGGGTATAGTGCACCGTCGTGTTGAAAGCCTGCGCAAAGTCGTCGATCGTCATTCCCTGGAATCCGTCCATATATTCGATGGGAGCAAGCGCCGACTTCTTCCAGTCGGCGTCGCAGTGAATAATGGAATAGGCATACCGCCCCTGTGTATGGTTCAGTACGTCGAACTTGATCTCAAGCGGCCGGTCGCCGTCCAGATCAATGAACGGGTCTGAAAGCAGTTCGCCGGCCGCCGTCACCTCAAGACTCCTGATGCGATCGGCATAAATTTCCGTCCGGTAAACGGTCTGGGCGCACAACACCTGCCCGACAATCAGGCACGCCCACAAGCTGCTGCATTTTCTATTCATTTCTTTGTACTTTATCAAATTTTCCATCTACTGCGAAATAGAAAATCTGGCAGGCATGCCCTTTTCCGTCGGGATGGCGTTTTTGGCTCATGCGAAGCGTCAGTTCGTGAGGGCCGTCGACAGAACAGGTTTCCAGCACGGTCAGCCACGGAAGATACAGCCCTGCGCTCCATTCGGTAAAAAGATCCTTTTCCCGAAACGGTTTTCCGTCCACGCTGTATTCGATGACGCCCGCATCCGGCCCGGCCACATGAAAGAGGCCGACAGTCCGGCCCGAGAAGGAGAAGCGGAGTTGGGCGCCGGCGGCGAGCGCTTCGACAGCCGGCACGTGGACGAAGCCTTTCCGCGTACCTGCCTTCATCTTCGGCTGCCAGTCGGGCACGTATTTCCATCCTTTCCCCAGCCTGGCCTGACGGACGTCCACCAGCCGGCCGTTATAATAGCTGCAAGAATCCAGCGGATCCGTCGGCAGGACATGCGGACGGATTTTGCCCGGGCTTTCCGGCGGATAATACCACATTTCGTCGAACAGGCGACTGATCGCTGCCGCGTAAATTTTATGTCCGAAAGGCGCCGGGTGCGTTCCTCCGAACATCTTCCAGTCAAACTCGCCCTCCCGCATCCGGCGGGATACTTCCCCGGCCAGGTGGATGGACGGTATCCGGTAATATTCCGCCACGCGTTCGTGATTCCGGATCACCTCCGGCGTGACGCCGCGCGCGAGCGTCTCCAGCATCCCGTCCCAGATAAAGTGGAGCATCACGATGTCCATATCGGGACTGGAGAGGCGTGCCTGCCGGATGATGCCTTCCATCCCCCGGATCTGTTCGGTTTCGCCGAAGCCGTTGGTATCGTCGTTCACGGCCGCTTCCTCGAACAGCAGGTCGACGGGGCCGTGACTCAGCACGTCGCGACTGAAACGGAACGCGCCCGGCGTAGTGCCGGTAGAACTGATACCGGCATTGACAAATTCAAATTCCGTATCGGGAAAACGCATCTGCAATTCCCGGCACACCATTTCGCGCCAGCCGTTCATTTCGGTAATGGAACCGCCCATAAACGCTACCCGGCCTTTTTTCTCCCGCACGAACTTGATACGGCAATTGGACAGTGTCCCGCGGCGGCGTATATCCATCTTTTCCCGGTATTCGGCCGTGTGGCGCAGGATAAAATCAACGACCGGTTCGGGG
>JAIRXI010000304.1 GCA_031268395.1 Tannerella sp.
CATCCTTTCCCTTTTTTGCCTCATATGGAGCGGAACCATATGACTCTGTCATCATACGCATACTACCCGTCATCCCCCTTTTTTCCCCGGCACCGCCGGGGTAGGGTCTCGCAATGACGGATGCGACAAATTGAATGGCGGATTTCCGAGACATCGGTCGGTTGCATATCGTGCGCACGGTGTGTGATCCTGATCGCTGTCAGGTTAAGGGGCGTAGCGCCGATACCTTTGTAGCCGTGTGCGTAAGCGCACGGTACCGTCCGCATCATTATTGATGCGTAAACTTCCCGGAAGGATTCTCAATACCGCGGGACAATCGCAAGGGCAAAGACGCTGATACGGATATCCGGAACCGCTATCAGCGCGTCGATGCAGGCAATGGTAGTCGCGCCGGTCGTAACCACGTCGTCGATCAGCAGGACGTGTTGGCCGGCCAGCGCGTCGGGATTTCTGATTTCGAAAATCTTTTCCACATTCAGATGGCGTTCATAAAAAGATTTGCGCGTTTGAGTAGTGGTAGGGACGTTGCGGTGAAGCGCGTCGCGGTTGACGGGTCGCTGACAGACGGACGCCATACCGCGTGCAATCCATTCGGACTGATTATAGCCACGTTGCCGTTCCCTTTTCGGATGCAGCGCCACGGGAACCAGGCAGTCAATGTCTTCAAACAGTCCATACGTCTTCATCTCGAGCGCTGCCATGCAGCCCAGCTGACTGGCCAGATGCCTGTTCCCGTGATATTTGATCGCATGAATCAGCGTCTGTGCCATTCCTTCCTTCTCGAAAAACAGGAAAGCCGAGACGTTCCGTATCTGTGAAAAGCCTGCATAGAATTTGCGCATCGGGTTGTCGGGTCGCTTGTAATAATAGGTAAGAGGTAAGTCGCAGAGACAGTACAGGCACATGTCCTGTTCCTCCGTCAGCAGGGGCCGGCCGCACAGCAGACACAGGCGCGGATAAAACAGTTGCAGGACGTCAGGCATCTTCATCCACTTCATATACTTCGCTGAACAGGGGTTTCAAACAGGAGGAAATTAACGCGCCCTCGAATCCACGGCCGCGGGCAAAACGGTAGAGTTTCAAAAAAACGTCGTATTCCGAACGTCCTGTGGCAGTACGTTTTTTTGTTTTGAGCATCTCCGACAGCGCCGACCGGCAGGTTTCGTCGTCCAGTTCGTCGAGGGCTTCGGCAATCACGTGGGAAGCAACACCTTTCTGCTTCAGTTCGTAGCGAATGCGAATGCGTCCCCAGCCGTTAAACCGGAACCTGTCCCTCGCAAAACTGCGGCAGAAACGGGATTCATCCACGAATTTTTCTTCCAGCAACCGGGAGATGATCCGTCCGGCAGCTTCCGGCGACGAACCTGCTGCGGCCAACTTTTTCCGTACTTCGGAAATACAGCGTTCACAGGAAGAACAATAGGCAGCCGCCAGGCGTAAAAGTTCGGATTCATTTCGCTGTTTCATAAGTGAGATTTTATAATTCAACAAGTTAAAGATTCAAAGAGGCGGAGGGCGGGAGATGCGCTATGACGAAACGGTCTCTGCCGGACAGATCCTGCATGAGCTTCACCGGACAGAAGCCTTTTTGCCGTAACAGTTTCACCACAGCTCCACCGCAGGCCGCGTTGATTTCGACATACAGCGAACCGTTTTCGACCAGCTTTTCCCGCGCCAGACCGGCAATCCGGCGATGAAACAACAGCGGGTCGCCGTCGGGGACAAACAGCGCCTGATGCGGTTCGTAATCCAGCACATTCCGCGCCATGGCCGCCTTCTCACGGTCTTTTACGTAGGGCGGATTACTGACGATCAGGTCGAAAGTCGGAAAGGCCGACGCCGGTTCTGCAAGGATGTCCGCCTGCCGGAAAGTGATCGAAACGCGATTCCGCAAGGCATTCCGACGCGCCGTAGCCAGCGCTCCGGTCGAAATATCAACGGCCATGACTTCCGCGCCGGCGAGACGTTTGGCCAGTGTAACCGCCAGACAGCCGCTTCCCGTTCCGATGTCCAGCACGCGCAGTCCCGGAGCGGTTTCCGTCCCGATAAGATACTCCGCCCATTCTTCCGTCTCCGGGCGGGGAATCAGCACCGACGGATTCACCTCGAAAGACAGTCCCCCGAAGGAAACTTCCCTCATGATATACTGAACAGGTTCCGCCCGTTCGAGGCGCCGTACAACCTCCCGGACGCGCCTTTTTTCCGCAGAGGATAATTGCGTATCTTTGCGCAGAATTTGCTCGTGGAGCGGAAGGCCGCAAACGTATTCAATGACCAGACGGGTCAGGCTCCGTATTTCTTCCGGAGGGTAAATCGGTTGCAGTGATTCTCTTATGTATACGGTCGTTTCGTTCATGTTGCAAACATACGAAAAAAAACGAAAATGCGGGAAGAAGAAAAATATATGATGCGCTGTCTGACGCTGGCCAGGGCGGGCGCGTCGTCCGTGGCTCCGAACCCGCTGGTGGGCGCGGTAGTAACGCACCGGGGGCGCATCATCGGCGAAGGATACCACCGGCGGTTCGGCGAACCCCATGCCGAAGTGAACGCCATCGCTTCCGTACGCGAAGAATCATGGCTGTGCGACGCCACGCTGTACGTCAACCTGGAGCCGTGTTCCCACTACGGCAAGACGCCGCCCTGCACGGAATTGATTATCCGCAAACGCATTCCTCGGGTCGTGGTCGGTTGCCTGGACCCCTATCCGGAAGTAGCCGGGCGGGGCATACGCATCCTGCGAAAAGCGGGCGTGGAGGTGATTACGGGCGTGCTGGAACGGGAGGCCGCCGCGCTGAATGCCTTTTTCATCACGGCGCAAACGCAACGGCGACCGTATGTCATCCTGAAATGGGCGCAGAGTGCGGACGGGTTCATCGACCGTGTCCGGACGAATCCGGACGAAAAGCCGGCGCTGCTGTCCACCCCCGCCACACGTCGGATTGTCCATAAACTCCGTTCCGAGGTAGCCGCCATTCTGGTCGGAACGCAGACGGTGTGGCTCGACAATCCGTCCCTGACCGTGCGCCACTGGGCAGGCGCTTCGCCCGTACGTATGTTCATCGACCGCAACCTGCGTATTCCGCCTGCATATCATCTGCTGGACGGTTCCGTACGCACGCTGGTATTCACCGGCCAGTCCGCCGCCGGGCGACAGGGGGTGGAATACGTCCGCCTCGACTTCTCACGGCCCTTGATTCCCCAGATGCTGTTACATCTGTATAACCGGCAGCTTTATTCCCTGCTGGTCGAAGGGGGCGCCCGGCTGCATCGCAGTTTTCTGGCATCCGGTCTGTGGGATGAACTGCAGATAGAGACGGCTTCCGTCAAATTGGGCAGTGGCATCAGACCGGCTGAAATGCAATCTGATACAGCCGTAAAACGCCTTGGGACAGTTCACTTTCCGGCCTCCGGACATGCCTCCGAAATAGCCGTTTATGCCCATAAATACGTATATCCAAATGCCGGTGAGGACACTAAAATTTTATAAATAACAGCCGGCATGGCACGTGAAGCAAAAAATGTTTCTACTTTTGTACGCTTGTAACAAATAAATTGCATGAATGAAAAAGAATAGGTTGCATTTATGGATGGCGGGATGTGCAGTGCTTTTATTGTCTTCTTGTTTGGGTGGCAATAGTGATATTGATGAAGAACTTTTGTCTAATTGCCAAATCATCTCTTTTTCCCTGCAAAACGATTCCATCCCGGAATTGAGCGCCTTGAAGTTTACCATTGACCAGGTGAACGGACAGATTTTCAACAAGGATTCCATGCCGTACGGCATGATTATCGACCGGAAAGCAGTTTGTACAATCGGTTACGACATGGGCTTGTCGCCTTCTGCCGTGGAAGTCGTTTATGAAGCGACCAAAGACTCGACCTACTGGAACGGTACCGATTCGCTGGATTTTTCAAACCCCGTCCGTTTCAGAGTGTATTCATATAACGGGAAATTTTATAAGACTTATATTGCCAAGGTGAATATTCACCGGCAGCAACCGGATTCCATGACGTGGACGCTCCATTCGGAGCAACTGGCCGGAACAACTGTCCGGGAACAGAAAGTCTTTGCTTCCGGCGATTCGTATTGGATGTTTGTAAAAAACGCGGCTGGATATGAACTGCATACCTCTTTGAAAACAGACGTAAAATCCTGGCAGGTAACTGCACTGAGCGATCTTTCGGATAAAGAACTGTCACTTTCGCAGTTGACGGAATACGCCGGCAGTTTCTACCTTCCGGCAACAGACGGCTCGCTGTATTCTTCCTCCGATGGCCTCCATTGGGAAATACAGGCAGGAGCGCCGAATATCAAGGCTTTGTCGGGCATATTGAATGCCGGCACACACGTCGGACGGTCATCGGCGCTGACGGCCGTGATCAGGGAAGGAGACGCCTGGCTTTTTGCCCGGATGGACGAAAACGGGCGGTGGGAAACGGGTACGGCAGTCCCGGAAGCGTTTCCCGTAACCGGATTTGGCAACGTTTCGTACGAACTGATGTACTATCCACACTTGACCGCAGTCGCCGGAAAAGACCGGAACGGCCGGCTGAGCAATGTTTCATGGGACACCATGGACGGACTGACATGGATACGCCTGACGGACGAAAAGCAGTCGTTTTATGAAGAACGGGAAGGCGTCATGTTGACGCAATATGACAACAAACTGTTTCTGATTGGCGGGATCAACGCCTCGGACCGTGCGTTGAAAGATATATACCGGTCGGAAGACAGGGGCATTACCTGGAATCTGGCCGATACGTTAATTGTGCTGCCGGAGGTCTATCGGGCACGGGGCTATGCTTCCGTACTGGTAGACGGAGAGCAGTTCCTGCTTCTTTTCGGAGGAAAAGAACGCAATGGCGCAAATATGCTGGAAGAATTGTGGCGAGGACGAATCAACCGCCTGGGATTTAAAGAATAATAGTTGAATGAAGATATTCTGTTCATTGCATTTTTGAATCTTCAAATCATTGAATTTTGAATCCCTGAATAATTTCGGGCGGTTTTTCCCGTTAGGAAATGAGGTGGAGCAATAAAATTAAAACAGCATGTCTTCAACTTTTTTTCGACGATGGTGTATGATTCTCGCGGGATGTCTCTCTTTTGTCCTGATTCACGCACAGGAATACATGTACGAGATAGGCGGCATGGGGGGCGTGGCATCGTATATGGGCGATGTCAACAAGACAGCCCCTTTTAAAGGATTGAATCCTGCCGGGGGCGTGGTGTTCCGCTACAATGCCAATTTCCGGATTGCACTCAAGGCCGATTTGGCTTGGGCGAAAATCTCCGGCAGTACGGAGGGGTTGGAGAACGTATTTCCGGAACGGGCGCAAGCCTCGTTTGAGCGTAACGTGTTTGAAATGGGAGGACAGTTTGAGTTTAACTTCTTTCCTTACAGCGATAAATACGCCTACTTGAACACCAAACGTTTCTCGCCCTATCTGCTGGTCGGACTGGGCGCTACGGTGGCGCCCGGAAACGCTTCGACGTTCGCCGGGCTGAATCTTCCGGTGGGTATAGGCGTGAAATACAAACTGAAAAACCGGCTCAATCTCGGCTGCGAACTGTCTGTTCGCAAGTTGTTTGGAGACGGGTTGGATGTGACGGACGAAAGTAACCGTATACTGAACAATCCTTATGGCATCAGCGGCAGTGTGATGAAAAACAGGGACTGGTATTCAACACTGACGTTTTCGGTGACGTGGGACTTCGGACTTCGGAACTGTCAATGCAACAGCAAAGACGGATTATTGTTTTAATAAATGGCAATGTCATTGATAGATAATGTAGATAAAACGCGATTGCCGCAACATGTTGCAATCATTATGGATGGAAACGGGCGCTGGGCCAAAGAGCGCGGGGAAGACCGCAGCACAGGGCATCAGGAAGGCGTTGTTTCCGTACGCAAAGTGCTGGAAGCGGCAACAGCCATTTCCTTGAGATACTTGACGGTCTATACGTTTTCGATGGAAAACTGGCATCGTCCGGCGTCGGAAGTACAGGCCCTGATGGCGTTGCTGGTGTCGGCCATCCTCCGGGAAACGCCGGATCTGATGGAAAATAACATCCGGCTACTGGTCATCGGCGACCTGGCGCGTCTGCAACCGGAGGTTCTGCATACGTTGCAGGACTGCATCCGCCAGACCTCGGGGAACACGGGGACGACACTGACGCTGGCCCTGAGCTACTCTTCGCGGTGGGAACTGACGAATGCGGCGCGCTTGCTGGCCGCAGACGTGGTAAACGGAAAAATCTCCCCGGAGGAAATCTCGGAAGAACGGTTTGCCGGCTACCTGACAACAAAGGGTATCCCCGATCCCGACCTGCTGATTCGTACGGGCGGAGAGAAGCGTATCAGCAATTTCCTTTTATGGCAGTCGTCCTATGCCGAACTTTATTTCACGGACGCATACTGGCCGGATTTCAGAGAAAATGAGTTGTATGAAGCAATCTTGTACTACCAGCAGAGGGAACGCCGCTTCGGTAAGACAAGCGAGCAATTGAATTGATAAACAAAATTTGTGTATGTACAAAAAGATACGCTTATTCGTCGCCTTAACGGCGCTGACGGTTTCCGGAGGGTATGCGCAGGAAACAAACCCGGTACGGCAGGATACCATTCCGGTAAAAGAGATGGCGCCGGCGGTCTCGGATATTCCCCCGGAAGAAGTGCCGGTCGTTTCCTATTCGCTCACGCCCAAACGATATACCATTGCCAATATTACCGTTTCGGGAGTCAAGAATTACGACGATTTTGTGCTGATCGGATTCTCCGGCCTTTCGGTAGGCGACGAAATCTCCGTTCCGGGAGATGAAATCACCGAAGCGGTGAAACGTTTTTGGAAACAGGGGCTTTTCTCCGATGTGAAAATCGTAGCGACCCGCATCAAGGACAATCAAGTATGGCTGGAAATCCAGTTGAAGCAGCGTCCCCGCATCTCCGAAATCCGTTATCACGGCGTCAAAAAAAGCGAACGGGAAGACTTGGAATCGAAACTGGGACTGAGAGTGGGCCACACCATCACCCCGAATGTCTCCGACCGGGCAATCGCCCTGATAAAAAAGCACTTCGATGCCAAAGGCTTTAAAAACGTAGATGTCGATATTATCCAGCGCGACAATCTGGCTAAGGAGGGGGAAGTGATTGTCGACATCGACATCGACAAGAACCTGAAGACAAAAATTCAGGAAATTCATATCGAAGGAAATGAAGCCTTGACGGACTTCGTGCTGAAAAAAGCCATGAAGAAAACCAATGAGAGATTCAGCCTGAAAAAGCGGCTGAAGACCAGCGTGCTGGAAATGTTCAGCACGAAAAAGTTTACTACCGAGGAATACAACAACGACAAAAAGAACCTGATTGCCAAATACAATGAATACGGGTATCGCGACGCGATGTTAGTCTCGGACAGCATTACGACCGTCAGTGACAAATACGTAGATATCTTCCTCCGGATTGAAGAAGGACAGAAATACTACATCAAGGATGTACTGTTCGTCGGAAATACCAAGTATCCGTCCGAAATGCTGGAGACGCTGCTGAACATGAAAAGCGGCGATGTGTATAACCAGAAAAAACTGATGGAGCGACTGGTCAGCGACGACGACGCCGTGGCAAACGTCTATATGAACAACGGTTATCTGTTCTTTGATTCCGATCCGGTGGAAGTCGATGTGCAGAACGATTCGATTTCGCTGGAGATACGGATTCAGGAAGGGCCGCAGGCAACAATCAGCAAAGTGATGATCAGCGGAAACGACCGGGTATACGAAGACATTGTCCGCCGTGAACTGCGTACCAAACCCGGGCAGCTCTTCAGCAAGGAAGACATCATACGTTCCGCCCGCGAACTGGCGCAGACAGGGCACTTTGATCCGGAAAACATGAATCCGGAACCTATCCCCAATCCCGAAAACGGAACGGTCGATATCCGTTACAATTTGGTATCCAAGGCCAGCGATCAGGTGGAAGTATCCGCCGGCTGGGGACAAACCGGCCTCCTTGGGAAGTTGA
>JAIRXI010000357.1 GCA_031268395.1 Tannerella sp.
AAATTGTGCTTCTTCATTTGCTTGTTTATTTGTTTCAATATTACACTTTTTAAAGACGGACAAAGGTAAGGCTTTTTCTTGGATCACCCGTAAAACCATGTGTTTTTTCTGATAACAAATGGGGCACGGGTAAAACCATGTATTCATGGAACGAAGCGCCTGATGATCGCTGCACGGCAAACCGGCGTTTCGGACAGATAACTTCATTTCCACCTCATTTTAATAACAAAACAACCTCAGTAGCAAGTACGCAGATGATGATCATACAGGCGGACCTCATTACCTCATTACCTCCTGTAAAGAATAAGGTAATGAGGTTTTGCCGAAGGGTTCATGCCTTGCCTGCGCTACGGAGGTTGTTTTGTTATTAAAAGGAGGTGGAAAGGAGGTGGTTGGAGTATCACCCGCTGCCGGGGCTTAGCGTCATCCACTACCGGGGCTTAGCGCCTCCCGATACCGAACGTCCATAATTGTGAGATTCGAAATACCGCCATGTAATCCCAAAATATCCCATAGCCGTATGATCCGGGGGCATTTCAAATCTCACAGAAGCGGGGCGCTGTCCGCTATTTCAGCCGGTCGAGGCGTGCGACCTTCGTCAGGTCTACGCTGATCGTGCATCCCAACGGCTCGATGTAGAGTACCAGGTATTTTTTCCTTATTTCCTGTATCTTTCCGGAAATATGTTTGAACGAACCGGCAAGGATCTCGACCTCTTCGCCTTCGCAGAGGGGATGTTCGGCGGCAAGTTCCAGGAATTGCCGGATGGCGTCGATTTCCTGCGGACGGATGACGGCCGGCTTTCCGCAGTAATACACAATGCGTATCACACCATACACCTCCCGCAAGAGCAGTTGCAACTCCGCCTCCCGGCAATGCACGAAGATATAGGAGGGAATGAGCGGCCTTTCAATGATTTTCACCCGGTCCGACCATACGCGGGGCGACCGGTGCAGCGGCAGGTAAGTCTCCTTCTCCATCGCATCCAGGCGGTCTTTGACTTTCTTTTCCGCTCGGGGAAAAGTATACAGTGCATACCAGTTTATTTTGCTGTCTGTCTTGCCCCGCAACATGCTTGCTGTTTATTTTTCGAAAATGGAATGATAATAATAGGTTTCGTAGGAGGGCAGACTCTCCATCCGGTAACGGTTGGAGGCCGTTACGCAAAACAGGTACCCTTTTTCCTCCGCGAGGCCTACCGGCAGGTAAATCTCCCGGCTGCGGAGGCCGGTGGCCAGGATCGACTGCGCCCGATTGGTATCGAGCGTGTCGGCCAGCGAATAATATACCGTATACGTATGTTCGCCCGGCGGGGAGGTGTCTTCCCACGAGAGCCGCAGGCAGTCGTCTTCGAGCGTGACGGTCATCTCCCGCGGCGCATCCGGAGGCAGCGAGTCGGCCAGCCAGGTCAGCGGCGGGAGTTGTGCCGGGAACTGAAACAGGTGATTCTTCAACTCGCTGTACAGCCCCTTTTCGTCCCCCACCACGAATCTGGCGCGAAAAAAGGCGCAGCCGTCTCCTCCCTGCCGACGCACATAATTAATCTGGTCGACCATTTCCGACAGATTCCAGTCGCCTTCCTTCCGGTTCAGCCGGTAGGCGCCCAGGCCGGCTACCATGTTCCGCTGCTCGACCTGCTCCACCCAGGTGCTCACAAAGGGATAAAAATCGTTCTCCCGATAATACATCATGGGGACGATCATGTCCTGCTTGCCTGCCTGCAGCCAGGCTTTCGGATCCTGGAAGACGTCGTCGAAAGCCGTCCAGCCGGCATTTGGCGTCTGCATGTTCCGGCGGTATTTGCCCAGCGGAGAACTGCTCACCTGTACCCACGGCTTGGTCTGCCTCACCCAGTCGTACACACGTTCCATCAGCCGGTTAATATTCCCGCGCCGCCAGTCGGCCAGGCTTTGCCCGTTCCCGTAGGCGGCAAATGTCTTTCCGTCGGGGAAGGCGTGCGCTTTCTCCGGGTAACGGACGTAATCGAACTGGATGCCGTCTACATCATAGCGATCGACAATTTCCCGGACAATGGACAGGATGTAGTCGCACGTGCCGGGATGACCGGGGTCCAGGTACCAGTTGCCGTCGTGCTGCAGGCAAAGTTCGGGATGCCGCCTCACGACGGACAGCGCGCCCTGTTCTTCGACCACCCTGGACGAACCGGCCGGATAGGTGACCAGGAAGGCATGACATTCCAGCCCTCGCCCGTGACATTCGTCAATCACGAACGCCAGCGGATCGTATCCCGGCAGTACGCCGTATTTCCCCGAAAAGACCCTGGATGCCGGTTCTATCTCCGACGGATAGATCACGTCGCCGCGCAGCCGCGCCTGTACGAACACCGTGTTGAAATTGGCTGCCTTCAAACGGTCGAGCAATGTGCGCAGTTCTTCCTGCTGGCGGATCCGTCCGGCTTCGTCGAAGGCCGGTTGCGTCGGCCAGTCCAGCCCGTAGATAGTGGTCAGCCAGACGGCCCGTATCTCTCTCTTGGGCACGTCGGCTCCGCTCGCATACACGGCCCCCGTCAGCCAGAGCGCCATGAAGAATTTCCCGAATATATTCATTCTTTGCTATATACCGTTGATATCCATTTCAAGGCATCGTTCGGGAGGTCGGTAGTGATAAAGTCCGCGCCGGCATCCGTCATCTCGCCCATCAGCGTCGTATCATTTACCGTCCATACATTGATTCCCAAACCCAGCGCCTTGGCTTCCCTGAACCATTGCGGGTTTTTCTGCATCACACCGTAGTGATAGTCCAGCCCTGCAAAGCCCAACGCCTTCAGTTCCCCGGGCGACAGTTCCCCGTTCAGGTAATACACATCCGCTTCCGGCGCCAGCCGGATAAATTCCTTTCCTGCATCCAGGTTGAAGGTAATGAATTCCGTTCGCGGCAACAGTTTCTTTTCCTTTAGCAACTCGATCGAAATCTGCGCCGCTTCCCGGTTTCGTTCGGGGGTTGCATGGGATTTCAGTTCAAAGACCAGCCGGAGTTGCGTGCGCCGCGCTGCTTCCAGGTATTCGCGCGCCGTCGGGATTTTCTCGCCGTTTGGAAGACGAAAGTCTTTGACGGCGGCATACGGACTTTGCTGTATGGCGACACCTTCCACGGCATGGTCATGGTTGACCACCAGTATGTCGTCCGCCGTCAGGTGGACGTCGAACTCCACGGCGTAAGCGTTAATTTCGTCGGCGCGTATCAGCGCCGCAATTGAATTTTGCGCCGACCCGCGCGACTGCCAGTATCCGCGATGGGCCACTACCAGCGGTCTGTCCTGCGCTGCCAGAGGCCAGCAGGACAGCAGGATCAGCGCCATTCCCAAACATCTTTTTTTCATTTCAGTTCTTTTTATGGTGTGCGTAAATCAGTTCCCTTTTTCCACCAGGTAACGTTCCGCTTCGATGGCCGCCCGGCAGCCGGCGGCGGCAGCCGTGACAGCCTGCCGGTATACCGGGTCGGCCACGTCGCCGGCGGCAAACACGCCCGGCAGCTTTGTGCAGGGCGTACCCGGACGGGTAAGGAGGTACCCGTTCCCGTCCGTTTCGAGCCAGGGCTTGAAGAGGCCGGAATCGGGAGTGTGGCCAATGGCGAGGAAAAAGCCGTCAATGGCAATCGTTACCTCTTCTTCGTCCGGTTCGCCCCTGCGTTTCACCAGGCGGGCGCCTTCGACGCCGTCCCGGCCAAACAGTCCGAGAGTGTTGTGTTCAAAGAGGATTCGGATGTTCGGCGTTTGAAACACGCGCTCCTGCATCACTTTCGAGGCACGCAGGAAGGATTTGCGCACAATCAGGAAGACCTGCGAGGCCAGGCGGGAGAGATAGAGCGCATCTTCGCAGGCGGTGTCGCCTCCGCCTGTGACGGCTACGTTTTTCCCGCGGTAAAAAAAGCCGTCGCACGTGGCGCAGGCCGAGACGCCCATCCCGGCGTATGTCTGTTCGTCGGGCAGGCCAAGGTATTTGGCCGACGCGCCGGTGGCGATAATCAGCGTTTCCGTTTCAAGCGTGGCCGGCCCGTCGACCGTTATTTTGTATGGCGCAGCCGACAAATCCGCGCCGGTGACAACGCCGGCGCGGATGTCCGTTCCGAAGCGGAGGGCCTGCTGTCGCATGTCTTCCATCATGCCGGCGCCGGAAACGCCCTGCGGATAGCCGGGGAAATTCTCTACCTCCGTGGTGGCCGTCAACTGTCCGCCCGGCTGAAGGCCCTCATAGAGGACAGGGGACATGCCGGCACGCGAGGCATAGATGGCGGCCGTGTAACCGGCCGGCCCCGACCCGATAATCAAACATCGTACTTTTTCCATATCAGTCATCTCTGTTTCAGGATTTATAATTTCTTCTCTTTTCATGCATTTCTCCTTTTCCTTTCCTTCCTCATCTCAAGTCCACGATTTCCGCCTCCGGGTATTCGGCTGCGGGAAACGTAAACGACTCGTCCGGCAGGTCAAGTCCCGTCTGCATTCCGGCAATCCGGACCACGCTCCGGAGTTTGTTCTTCATCGTCACAGTCATTCGCGCCGGCAGCGAGGTGGTCCGGTCCAGCTGCAATTCAACCGTCTCCACGTCCTGACTGTTTCTGGCAGCCAGCGAGACGTCGTCGGCCTTTTTCCCCTCGCCGGTAGTGCTTTCGCCGATACAGGCCGGTTTGAAGTTTTTCTTCCAGGTGCGCAGCAGCGTTACCGGATTGGTAAACTGCAGTTCTTCGCCCGACGGACGGGTGATATTCACTTCGTCCGTACGCACCACATAGGTCCACTGGGTCGAGCCGTCGTACCACGTGCGCGTGTCGGATGTGATGAGTACGAACTTGTTGCCTTTCATCCGGATCGTGCCTTCAAAACTTTCCGCGACTTGCTGGTTTTCGTCGCGAAAGCTTGCCTCAAACTGCGCCGATATTCCGCCGGCTTTTTCGTAGGCGGCGGCGGCTTTCTCCATCAGCGCTTCGGCTTTCTGCGCCGGAGCGAAACCCGTTGCCGCCAGGCAGCAGCATACGATTTGTATCCATTTCCGTTTCATTCCCCGGTTCCTCCATCCAGACGCCGTAATAAGAGTTCCAGCGTATATTCATCCGGTATGAGCACCTGCCGCGCCTTGCTGCCTTCGGCCGGGCCGACGATGCCGGCGCGTTCCAGCTGATCCATCAGGCGACCGGCACGGTTATAGCCGATGGCAAACTTGCGCTGAATCAGCGAGGTCGAACCCTGCTGCTGGATCACGATCAGGCGGGCGGCGTCTTTAAAGAGCGGGTCGCGACTGCTCGGGTCGATGTCCTCTTCCGGCCGGCTTTCGCCTTCGGGTACGTATTCCGGCAATTCATAGGCACACGGGTATCCCGGCTGCTGGCCGATGAACGACGCGATGTTTTCCACCTCCGGCGTGTCGACAAAAGCGCACTGTACCCGTGTCATGTCGATGCTTCCACCCGAGAACAGCAGGTCGCCGCGTCCGATCAGCTTGTTGGCGCCCGGCTGGTCGAGGATCGTCCGCGAATCGACCATCTGGGAGACGCGGAAGGCAATGCGCGTCGGGAAGTTGGCCTTGATGTTTCCGGTGATGATGCTGGTCGACGGGCGCTGGGTGGCGATAATCATGTGGATGCCGATGGCCCGGGCCTTTTGCGCAATCCGTGCAATGGGCATTTCGATCTCCTTGCCTGCCTGCATGATCAGGTCGCCAAATTCGTCGATGACCACTACGATGAAGGGCATGTAGCGGTGTCCCTTTTCGGGGTTCAGGCGGCGGTTGACGAACTTTTCGTTGTATTCTCCGAGGTTGCGCACGTGCGCTTTCGTGAGCAGTTCGTAGCGGTCGTCCATCTCTTTGCAGAGTGAATTGAGCGTGTGAACCACCCGGGTGCAGTCGGTGATGATGGCCTTGTCTTCGTCCGGCAGTTTGGCCAGGAAGTGGCGTTCGATCTTGCTGTAGATACTGAATTCTACCATCTTGGGGTCGACGAGCACGAGTTTCATTTCCGCCGGATGTTTCTTGTAGAGCAGCGAGGTGATGATGGCGTTCAGTCCTACCGACTTGCCCTGTCCCGTGGCGCCAGCCATCAGCAGGTGGGGCGCCTTGCAGAGGTCGAACAGGAAGACGTCGTTCGTAATCGTGCGTCCCAGCACAATGGGCAGATTGAATTTGCTTTCGTGGAACTTGCGCGAAAGAATCAGGGGGTGCATGGATACGATCTGCGCATCCTTGTTGGGCACTTCGATGCCGATGGTTCCCTTGCCGGGCATGGGCGCAATGATCCGGATCCCCAGCGCCGAGAGCCGCAGGGCGATGTCGTCTTCCAGGTTTCTGATTTTCCGGATGGGCACCCCGACGGCCGGCACGACTTCGTAGAGCGTCAGCGCCGGCCCTACGGTGGCGTTGATGGACATGATGTGGATGCCAAATTCTTCCAGCGTCTGCTTGATGCGTTTCTTGTTGTCGTTCTGTTCATCGGTATTGAAGATCTGCGCCTGGTCGTACACTTTCAGCAGGTCGGGTTTGGGGAAATGATAGTTCGAGAGATCCAGGCGCGGATCGTACTCGCCCATCGAGGATTCGTCGTATGGATCCTCGTCGTCGTCCCGCGACGGCCGCGGGGGGTCGGGACGCACCGGCAGCCGGACTTCGCCGGGTTCATACGGTTCTCCGTCGCCGGCCGGTGCGGTGATGGTAAATTCCACGTCGTCGTCCATCGAGATGGCTTCCGTCGGGCGGCGGCCTTCCGGTTTTTCCGGCGGAGCGTATGCTTCTTCCTCCTCTTCTTCCTCTTCCTCCTCATCCACGTCTTCCGGTTCGGCCCGTTTCCGCTTTTCCGGTTTCGGCTTCGGTTTCGGCAGGCTCCACCGGCCTTCGAGCCAGGCAAACGAAAAGGCTTGCTGCAAGGCGGGGATGACTTTCGTGCTCAGACAGATGGCGATGACCAGGAAGCTGACCGTCAGCAGGAGGATCACGCCCGGTTTTCCGAAATTCCGGATCAGCAGGTTCGAGAGGTTAAGGCCCTGCTGTCCGCCCAGAAAGAGGAAGGAATCTTCACTGCTTTTCGTGAAGACAAACGAAAAAAAGAGGGAACTCCACAGCAGCATGGCCGTGCACAGCAATATACGTCTGAGCATGGATATCCGGCAGATACCCATCCACTTCACTCCCAGCGAACCCAGACAGAAGAGCATGAAAAAGGAGGGGATTCCGAACCAGCGGTTCATCAGCAGATTGGCAATACAGGCGCCGCGGAGGCCGGCCCAGTTACTCACCTGCCGGTTGCCCGAGAGCAACTCCCGGAGCGGGATATGCTCTACCGCGCTCTGGTCGGCGCCTCCCGTAAAAAAAAACGAAAATGAGGCAATCCCCATGTAGACTGCCAGAAAACAGAGCGCCAGACCCGTCAAAAAGCGCACGCGCTCACTCGTAAAGAGTGTGCCGAGCAATTCCCGGAAGTCATCCGAGCCGTTTCCGGCACGTTTCCTTTTCGTCGATTTCTTTGCCATATCTGTTTTTGTGGACATCTAAATTGTGTGCAAAGATAAAGATTATAATCCGATAAATCAAAGCGGGGATAAGGAGCTGCCTGAAAGAACAGCGCGTGGTGCATCTCCCATTCGCCATGCTCACGGCAGTATGATCCGTTCGCCCAGTTCACGGCCCAGTTTGATTTTAAATTCGTTTAAGCGGGCCTGCTCTTTCATCAGCTTGATGATTTCATCCATCTCCCCTTCCTGCTGCAGGCCCCGTATCCGGTTCTTTATCTCTGCTATTTTCTGCCGGACATGCACCTCTTTCAAGGCGAACAGGTCGCGGCGAAGGGAGTGTTCAAACAGGTCGATCTGTTTTGACAGTTCCCGTTCCCCTTCTTCCTGTTCCTGAGCCGTTTTTTCCTCGCGACGCGCCGGTTCGTCCTCCGTTTCCCTTTGCTGCATGTGCGCTGCCGCATCCTTCGCCTTCCACATCGCATCAAAATAAAACGGATACCGGGGATCCATCAGGAGGATGGTCGTCCGGCTGATTTCCGGATCGGGATGGGAGAGGAAATGGCGGGAGGAGGCGAAGTCCGGTTCGTGACAGCGGGCAACCGCTTCTTCCATGATGCGCCGGTGTACGGGAATGGAAAACGTGATTTCGTCGTGCTTCAACTCGGAGCGGATGTATTCCGCCACCCTGACCTGCCTGCGTTCTTCTCCGTCCATGTAGTCGAAAATGATTTGCTCCCCGGAATACACCACATAGCGGAGCAGGGTCTCTTCACATGCTCTGTAGGGGGAAATTTCCGTTCTTCGCCCGGCCGGCGAGGGTGAGCCGGCGTTTTCCGGTTCGGCGGCTGGCGGGGGCGGGGCGGGTGTTTCCCGTCCGGCTTTCCACAGGGACTGGCGCCGGCTGTCGCGCTCCCGGTTGAGGGAACTGAGCAGCACCTGTTCCCTCACATTCAGAATCCTGCTGCATTCCTTAATATATTCGGCGCGGATGATGCCTTCCGGAATGACCGCTATGGAATGGATGATGTCGGAAACGAGGGCCGCCCGCCTGACGGGATCGTCGCCGGCATCGCTCAGCAGCAGGCCGGCCTTGAAGCGGATAAAATCCGTTTCGTGCTGACGGATATAGCCGGCAAATTCGGCGGCGCTGTTTTTCCGGGCAAACGAGTCCGGGTCTTCGCCGTCGGGCAGCAGGAGCACCTTGACGTTCATCCCCTCTTCCAGGAAAAGGTCGATCCCCTTGATGGCCGCCTTGATGCCGGCCGCGTCGCCGTCATACAGTACGGTGATGTTGTCGGTCAGGCGGTGAATCATGCGGATCTGGCCCTGCGTCAGTGCTGTCCCGCAGGAGGCCACCACGTTTTCGAGTCCCGCCTGGTGCATGGAAATGACATCCGTGTAGCCTTCGACCAGATAACACCTGTCTTCCCGGCGAATGGCGTTCCGGGCAAAATAAATGCCGTACAGTTCGTTGCTTTTGTGATAAATGTCACATTCGGGCGAGTTGATGTATTTCGACGCCCTGTCGGTTTTCCGGAGAATTCGCCCGCCGAAAGCCACCACCTTGCCGCTCAGCGTATGTATCGGAAAAATGACCCGCCCCCGGAAACGGTCGTGCCCTGTTCCGTCTTCACGGAAAGAAACCAGGCCGGTCTTTTCAAGAAAGAGGTTCCGGTAGCCGTTTTTCAGCGCCGTCCGGCAGAGGTCGTCCCGGTTTTCGAGGCTGTAGCCCAGCTGGAATTTCCGGAGCGTGTCTTCCCTGAAGCCACGTTCGTTGAAATAGGCCAGCCCGACCGTTTTGCCTTCTTCATGCTCGAACAGGCGGGAGGTGAAATGTTTCTGCGCCCAACTGTTTACGATGAACATGCTTTCGCGGTCTCCCTGCATGCGCCTTTCTTCGTCGGTCAACTCCTTTTCTTCAAATTCGATGTGATATTTTTTGGCCAGGAAACGGAGTGCGTCCTGAAAATTCAGCTGCTCGTGCTTCATGATGAAATGCAACGGATCCCCCCCCTCACCGCAGGAGAAACATTTGCAGATGTTTTTGGCCGGCGATACGTAGAACGACGGCGTCTTGTCCGGATGGAAGGGGCACAGGCCGACCAGATTGACACCCCGCCTGCGCAGGGTGACAAACTCCGATACGACGTCGGCGATCGTCGCCGCACTCAGGATTCTGTCAATGGTTGCCTGATCAATCATGTGTGCAGATTATCCTTGACCGGATCGCATTCGCCGGCCTCCTCAACAGTCCGTTTTTTTGCCATTCTTTTTGCAAACACACCGTGTTCGGTATAAATTTTTGCCGCAGACCTGGTGATATAATGTATGGCAAATCCTGCAAACGCAAGAAGTGCGAATACAAAGCCGAAAGAACCGGCATCGCTTATAAAAATTTCCCGCAGTAAATCCAGCATAACGATCTTGTTTTTTTGTGTTGCAAAGATAGGGATTGTTTCCGTTCGAGCATCCCGGCGAAATATAAAAAAAGAGGTGTCCTGTCCTGAAATAGCTTTACGAAACACGAACAACAGAAAAACAGGAACGTTATGGCAAAACGGGAAATGAATTTTAATCATCCGAAAAGTGATTTAAACCCAACATGTCCATTAGACACTTCCCGTCGTGTCCG